>NZ_DBNGVP010000006.1:0-59266 GCF_057119385.1 Archangium sp.
AGGACTTCCCCGGGCGACGTACAGGTGAGGAAGGGCGCCAGCAGTTCGTCACGGCTGGAGGAGAAGTCGGGCCAGCCCGGGGGCACGGCCTGCCCTCCGCACGAGGGCGGCTCCTGCGGGGAAGGCCTCGCGCTGGGCTCCTCGTACGCGGGCGCCTCACCCACGCTCACCAGGGCCGCGTCCGGGCCCAGTCCACGGGCGCTTCTGCGGCGGTGCAGCCGCTCCTGCGCGCCCATCTCGGCGGAGAGGGCGTGCTCGCCCGCCTCCGTGGAAGCAAGAGGGGTGGGCGTCTCGAACTCGGGCGTACTGACCCCCGCTGCTCGCGATATGGAAAGAGCGCGGGGGCCCTCGGCGGTGCTGACAGCGTGTCGCGGCGCCAGCGTGACACAGCCGGTGGAGAGCAGCACGGCGCCCAGCAGCGCCGCCCACCTGCGCGCCCACGCCTCATCGCGCATTGCCCACCCCCAGGCCCAGCGAGGCGAAGGCACCCGGGCGCAATGCCCCGTCCGCCTCCGGAAACAGCAGCGTGCCGCCCTCGGCCAGCGCGTACACCTTGTCCCCGAAGCGCCAACACACCCTCCTCTCCGGCAACGTGCCGTTCCCGAAAAGGGCGGCAGTGCGAGTGGGCGCATGTGGCGCGGGCATGCGCGCACTGTATCGCTTCATTGCTCAGCCCCGGTGCCGCTCTGCCACGCGGTAGAGCCAGGTGAGGGAGTAGTCCAGCAGCGACTGCCGCGAGCGCATGTAGTTGCGGGCCCGGACGAAGGGCAACCACACGCGGTTGCCCACGAGCACCTGGGCCTCCTCGAGCCTCTGGCGCGGAATCCACCGGCCGCCCAGGTTGCGCACCAGCACCTCCCCCAGGTACGCGCCAATGGCGGGCACCGCGTGCTCGTCGATGGCTTCCCGTAGGCGGCTCTTCGGGAATTCCTCGCGCCAGAAGTAGAAGTCGGCATCCGTGAGCGACTCGGGCGTCGCCTTGAAGACGGAGGGCACCTCCGAGTGCAGCAGCGCCACGAGGTGCTCGGCCAGGTCGCTGTAATGCTCGAGCGAGCGCTCCGGGTTGTCCACGTCCGGAGGTAGAGCGGAGTCGGCGGGGCGCCACTCCTCGGGCTCAGGAGGGCGCCACGCGTTGAGCTCGGCAATCCTCCGCTGGCGCTCGTAACTGGTGGCCTGATCCACCACCCTCGAAAGCAGGGGGGCCAGGTCCGGGTGGAAGCGGGGCTCCACGGGGGCCAGTCTGGCACTGCGCTCATGCAAGCTGCGCAGCACGGTGTCGAAGTCGAGGTCCGGCCGCAGGTGGGCGTGGGCACGGGCCTGCGCGAGCCGAGCCTCCTTGCTGGCGAAGTCCGCCACGGTGGGCCACGTCACCAGGAGGACGGAGCCGTTAGGGAGTTCCTCCACCCGGTGAGCCGGCGTGGACAGCATGCGCTCGCGGCCAACAGTCTCCACCAGCTCGGGGCCGAAGACGTTGAGCCAACACACCTCATAGATTTTGTCGAACCCGTCTCTGCGTCGAGTCTTGTTGTCGCGGCCAAAGCTGGGGAAGCCCGCCAGTATCATGTCATCGGCGCTGTGAGCCACGGCATGCGTGACGGGATGATGGGAAGCCCAGGCTCGTACCATTTCCACGAAGCGGTGGCAGCGCTCCGCCTCCGCGAAGAAGGAGAGGGGCTTCACGTTGATGAAGATTCCCAGATTGGGAGGCAGCGGCGGGAACCAGAGACTGAGCGACATGTCCAACGCGGGCCACTTCGTGCGATAGAGCCCGAGGCCTGTCGTGTTCTCGTCGCGCCGCTCCTCCAGGGCCTTCCAAAACGAAGGGCGAGAGTATTTTCGTTGCCGCTTGCCGTTGACAACGTCTGGCATCCACCCGTCGGCGTGCTCCTCGAGTGCCTGGAGAAAGGGCTCCAGCTGTCCTTCCAGCGCAGCCTTCTGGTCGAAGGCACTGTCGAACTCGAGTCGGAGGCGATCCTCCGGTTTCAGCTCGTGCGTGCTCAGCGGCTTCATTGAAACACCACCTCGACTCCTGGAACCGCGCCCTCGGTTGCGTCCACGGCGCGCTGCAACATGTTGGCATCCTTGGGCATGAGTTCGCCCCCCTCGTAGATGAGTCGTACTCTGGGGACTTGAACCTCACTGCCCCCTGGCAAGAGGGGCTGGAGAGAGTCTCGGCGGACATCCAGCGTCTCGCCGTAGTTCCGCAGAGCTTCTCTCGCGTCCGCCTTCATCTGCGCCTGCAATACTTCTTCTGGGAGCGCGAGATTTCGGCTCTTGAAGCTGAACGTCTCCACGCGCCGTGGCCCTCCGCCGAGCGCGCCTTCCTCGATGACGAGCACATCCGCGAAGCGCAGACCAGTGCCCGGCTTTCTCACGCCCACCTGTGTTTCAATGCGGGGCTTGTTGAAGTCCCCGAGGAAGCGGCGCTCGGCCCGAGGCTTCGCCGCGTCCTCTCGCAGCAGCTTCACCATGTCACGCTCGAAGGCCAGCCCCCGGGCAAACCACCCGCGCAACTGCTCATAACCCTCCCATCTCAGCGGGCCCTTGCTGGCCTTGCCCTGCTCCACCTCGCTCAGGCGCCGCTCGTAGTAGTCCACGTACTCGCGCCAGCGTGGATTGCCTTGGACCTCGGGTGGCGGGGCATCGAGGGCCGGGCGGTGCTGCTTCAGCACCCGCGTGTCCGTGGGCAGGCGCGGGCCCGTGGCTTCCCACTCCACCGCCGCCAGCTTCGCCTCCACCACCTCCCGCGTGTGGCCCACCCCCTCGTCCACCAGCGAGGCCAGGGTGCCCTGGCGCACGGGTGGGGCTCCCGTGGCTCCGGGCCTGGCCCTGGACATGAGCGGCCGGGCCCTGGCTACGTTCCCCCGCGCTTCGTAGAGCGCCAGCGCGGCGTCCATTCCTCCCACGGCCACGAAGCGGCCCGCCTCGCGTCTGGCTTGGATGTACCGGGCCAGCTCCCGCAGTCCCTCCATGCCCGTGCCCAGCTGCGCTTGCAGTTGCCGCGTCTTCTCCGCGAGCAGACCCACTCGTGCCCGTACCGTCGCGAGTCCCCCCTGGAGTCCAGCTGCCGCTCCCCGGGACTCGTAGACGGTGCGCACGCCCTTGCCACCCGCGTACAGGGTTGCCAGCAGTGCGAGGGGCGTCAGCTCGCGCACGGCCTGCTCGTACTCGCCCCGCGAGAGCGAGGACAGCCCGTGACCCGTCCCCGCCGCGAGGTAGTAGAAGCCCAGCGGCACGCCGAAGGTGACCTGGTCCACGCTGCCCAGCAGCACGTTGCCCGCAGAGTAGTGCTGCTGCGCCGCCTCCCGCTCCACCTCGTCGAGGTCCTCCTGGTAGGACAGTGGGAGCTGTCCTCGTTGCCGGGCGTAGTGGGTGTACCAGGCATTCTTCTCCTGCTCGTGGGTGAGCAGGTCCGATGCGGCACGGCCTGCCCCTCGCATCAGGTCCCCAGGTTGGAAGTCCCTGTCCGGACGGGCCGAGAGCTTCAGGCCTCGCGCCTCCAGCTCCGCACGGGCCCTGGGCATCCGCCCCAGCGTGGTCTCCAGCTGCTTGTCCCGGGCCAGCCAGAAGAGAAGCTCCCGCAGCTCATCGTCATGGGCCGAGTCGAGGAGGTAGCGGACGAACACCTCGGCATGGGCGACTCCATACGTGCCGGTGGCGTGGAGGATGAACGCGAGGCGCTTGCGGTTGAGCAGGCCGGCGGCGTCCTCTCGCACGGGCCCCAGCGAGCCGAGCCGCACGGCATCCCAGTCCGTCAGCGACTCCACCAGCCGGGGCATGTCCACGCGCTCCTGCAGCGCGACGTATTCGGCGGGTGAGGTGCACGTGAGGAAGGGGGCGAGCAGTGCTTCGCTGTCACTGGAGGAGAAGTCCGGCCAGCCCGGGGGCACGGCCTGCCCCCCGCACGAGGGCGGGCCCTGGGGAAGAAGAGGCCCCGCACTGGCCACCTCGTCCGCGGGCGTGTCGCCAGCCTCCGTGGTGCAGCTGCCCTGTCGCGGCGCCAGCGTGACGCAGCCGGTGGAGAGCAGTACGGCACCCAGCAGCGCCACCCACCTGTGCGCTGGCCAGTTCCAGGTTGTGGTTGGCCAGCCAGGACACTCCACTAGGCGCTCGGCGCGGAGGAGCTGGAGGCCCGCGGGGTGGACACCTGACGACGGCCCCAGAGGAACAGCATGCCGACGAGGCCGAGCGTCGCCACGAAGCCCCCCACGAAGAAGGGCCGGCCGCTCACGAGGGCGGTGATCGCGCAGAAGGCCGCCAGCTCCACCTTCCGGGCGCGGGTCATCATCATCACCGTGCCCCGGTCGTAGCGCACGCTGACGATCGCCGCCTCGGGCACGTGCAGCATCCGCCGGAAGAGCATGAGGTTCTGCAGGTGCACCGAGATGACCGCGAAGCGCGTCACGACCAGCGCGCCACACACGGCCTCCGACAGGCCACCAATACCCTCCGCCCCCATCTCCGCCACCCAGTCGAAGTACGCCACCGCCAGGGGCAACACGAGCGCCCCGAACACCAGCGTCAGGACGAACCGCCTGGACACCCATTGCCCCTTCTCCACCGCCTGCACGAAGAGGGGATTGAGCTCGTAGCTGCCCCCCATCTCCACCCGCTTCCCGATCTCTCCCCGCGCCTTCAGCCTCGCCGTGGCGATGGTGAGCAGGTAGTCGGCGCAGTGCAGCACGAGCCACAGCACGCCGATTCCAACCGGACTCCAGAGCAAATCCATGAGGTCTCCTATCGCCGCCTCATACCATGGCGCCCGGGCCTCGACTCACCCCCCCGCCCGCCTCGCCACCAGGCGGGCTTCATGCCGCCCTTCCCCGGTCCAGCCCTCGGTGTACGAGACGATCTCCAACCCCTGGAGCAGTCCGGGCAGCTCGCCGTCCTCCAACAGGAAACGGGCCGAGGGGTGCGCGTGCCGCTGCAGGTTGCTCCGCGTCGGTTGGGCGAAGACGAACAGCCCGTCCGGCGCGAGCACCTTCGAGACCTCCGCGAACAACGGCCGCCACAGGAAGTTCACGCAGAGCACGAGCGCGAAGGGCCCGGGTGGCAGCGGCTCCGTCTCCACGTCCAGCCGCTGGACCCCCAGGGACACGCCCGCCGCGCGCGCGTTCTCCGCGGCCCGCTCGAGCGCCACATCCGAGACGTCCGTCAGGGTGACCTCCAGTCCGCGCCTCGCCAGCCACACGGCGTCATGCCCGGCCCCTCCCGCCACCTCGAGCGCCCGGCCCGTACTCGGCAACTGCTCCGCCAGGGAGCGGAGAAACGCGGAGGGCTCCCGGGTCCCCTGCTGCTCGCGGTAGCGCGTGTTCCACCGCTGCCTGTCTTCCTCGGACATGACCCCTCCCGCGCGAGCGCTTGGACAACCCCTACCACGGAGGACGGCGTCTCCCCGAGCGTCGTGCTACATACGGCCGCCATGTCCACAGAGCGTCCCAAGTACGATCCCTCGTCCATCGAGCCCAAGTGGCAGGCTCGCTGGGAGCAGGAGAAGACCTTCGAGGCCCGCCGTCATCCGGGCCGTCCCAAGGCCTACATCCTCGACATGTTCCCCTACCCGTCCGGCTCGGGCCTGCACGTGGGCCACCCGGAGGGCTACACCGCCACCGACATCGTGGCCCGCTACCAGCGCATGCGCGGCGTGGACGTCCTCCACCCCATGGGCTGGGACTCCTTCGGCCTCCCCGCCGAGCAGCACGCCATCGAGACCGGCACCCACCCCGCCCAGACCACCGCCAAGAACATCGCCACGTTCAAGCGGCAGCTCAAGTCGCTCGGCTTCTCGTATGACTGGTCGCGCGAGCTCGCCACCACCGACGAGGCCTACGTCCGCTGGACGCAGTGGATCTTCCTCAAGCTCTTCGAGCGCGGGCTCGCCTACCAGGCCGAGCTGCCCGTGAACTGGTGCCCCGCCCTCGGCACCGTGCTCGCCAACGAGGAGGTCATCGACGGAAAGAGCGAGCGCGGTGGCCACCCCGTGGTCCGCCTCCCCCTGCGCCAGTGGACGCTGCGCATCACCGCCTACGCGGACCGCCTCGCCCAGGAGCTCCAGGGGCTCGACTGGCCCGAGACCAAGGAGAAGCAGGTCCATTGGATCGGCCGCAGCGAGGGCGCCGAGGTGGACTTCGCCCTCGAGGGCCGCTCCGAGAAGCTCCGCATCTTCACCACGCGCCCGGACACCCTCTTCGGCGCCACGTACATGGTCATCGCCCCCGAGCACCCGCTGCTCGAGTCGCTCGTCACCCCGGAGCAGCGGCAGAAGGTGCTCGCCTACCGCGACTCGGTCATCAGCAAGAGCGACATGGATCGCACGGCGCTCACCAAGACGAAGACGGGCGAGTTCACCGGCGCCTACGCGCTCCACCCCCTCACCGGCGCGCGGCTTCCCATCTGGGTGGCGGACTTCGTGCTGGGCTCCTACGGCACCGGCGCCATCATGAGCGTGCCCGCGCACGACGAGCGCGACTTCGAGTTCGCCCGCGCCTTCGGGCTGCCCGTGGCCGAGGTCGTCTCGCCCGACGGCCAGCTCCACGACACCGCCTCCTGGACCGAGGCCTTCACCGCCGAAGGCGTCGCCGTCCGCTCGGGGTTCCTCGACGGCCAGCGCACGCCCGAGGCCAAGGCGGCGATGATCTCCCACCTGGAGCAGAAGGGCCTGGGCACTCGCCGCGTGCAGTACCGCCTGCGCGACTGGGTCTTCTCCCGCCAGCGCTACTGGGGCGAGCCCATCCCCGTCTACTTCCCCGTGGACCTGCCCGCCGGCTCCACGGATCCGCGCAAGCATCCACATACGGTCCGCTACGACCAGCCCATCGCCGTGGCCGAGAGCGAGCTGCCCGTGCGCCTGCCCGAGCTCGAGGACTTCAAGCCCTCGGATGACCCCGCTGGGCCCCTGTCCCGCGCGCTCGACTGGCGCTTCTTCCAAAAGGACGGCAAGTGGTTCGCCCGCGAGACGAACACCATGCCCCAGTGGGCCGGCTCGTGCTGGTACTACCTGCGCTTCATCGATCCGCACAACACCCAGGCCGCCTTCTCGAAGGAAGCCTATGACGCCTGGATGCCCGTGGACCTGTACGTCGGCGGCTCCGAGCACGCCGTGCTCCACCTGCTCTACGCCCGCTTCTGGCACAAGGTCCTCTTCGACTGCGGCGTCGTCTCGCACCCCGAGCCCTTCGGCAAGCTCGTCCACCAGGGAATGATTCTCGGCGAGAACAACGAGAAGATGTCCAAGTCCCGCGGCAACGTCGTCAACCCCGACGAGGTCGTCCAACGCCACGGCGCCGACTCGCTCCGCGTCTACGAGATGTTCATGGGCCCCCTCGAGGCCGTGAAGCCCTGGCAGACCCAGGGCGTCACCGGCGTCCGCCGCTTCCTCGACCGCGCCTGGAATACCCTCGCCTTCGTCCGCGACGAGCCAGGGGCCGCCGAGGCCACGCTGGATGAGGAGTCGCTCCGGCTGCTGCACAAGACCGTGAAGAAGGTCGGCGAGGACATCGAGGCGCTGCGGCTCAACACCGCCGTCAGCGCGCTGATGATCCTCTCCAACCGGTTCGCGGAGATTCCTCGCGTGCCGCTCGAGGCCGCCCGCACGTTCGCGCTCCTGCTGTCTCCCTTCGCTCCCCATCTCGCCGAGGAGCTGTGGGAGCGGCTCGGGGGTACCAAGAGTCTGGCTTATGAGCCCTGGCCCTCCTACGACCCCGCACTCACCGTGGACGATGTCGTCGAGATGGGTGTGCAGGTGAACGGCAAGCTGCGCAGCAAGGTCAAGCTGCGCCGCGATGCCACCGAGGCCGATGTCCGCGCCGCCATCGCCAACGATCCCAACGTCCTCGCGCATACCCAGGGCAAGACGGAGAAGAAGTTCGTCTACGTCCCAGGCCGCATCATCAACCTGGTCGTCGGCTGAGCACCGCTTCTCGGGGACTCGGGCTCAACCTGGGGCCCGGGTACCCTCACCCCGTCCCTCTCCCGAAGGGAGAGGGGTTCTTGGGGGACCTGGTGTTCTTGGTGGGGTGGTGTTCTTGGTGGGGTGAGGTTCTTGGTGGGGTTCTTGGGGGTTCTTGCTCAGAACAGCGTGTCCGCGAGCTTCGCCCTCGTGTCTCCCGCCAGCACCGTGAAGCGCATCACCCGGTCCGTTCCGCGCCACACCTCGATGCTCCGCGGCAACATCTCGCCCGTCACCGGCGAGTTGTAGTCCAGGAAACGCACGTCCCACGCCGTTCCCTTCGCGTCCTTGTACTTCAGCCGCGCCGGCCGGAAGCCCTCCTTGTACACCCAGAATTGCGGCTTCCCCTCGCCCTGCTGCCCCAGCACGTACACCACGTCGCCGCCAAACCGCGCCAGCGATGTCGTGCGCGGCTCGATTCCCAGCGAGCGCAGGTGCGTCTCCACCACCTCCCGCCCCTCCACCGCCGACTCCGCTCGCACTCCCAGCACCGCGCACAGCTGCCGCACCGCCTCGGACAGCGCCGGAATCTCCGTGCCCTCCACCCGCTTGCGGCCCTCCGTGGACACCGCCGCCACCGTGTTGCCCTCCCGCGCCTTCGCCTCGAAACGGCATCGGCCCGGCAGCCGCATGTACACCGTCCCGTCCGCCTCCAGCTCCGGCCGGTCCGTCGGCAACCCCAGCGCTCCTCCCGCCTCGTTCACCACCGGCCCGTAGAAGTGCAGCGAGCCGTCCGCCTTCAGCGTCGTCGACGGCAACTCCTCGCGCGCCGCCACCATCCGGCGCAGGATGGAGCCGCCAGGCAGCACGTACGCTCCCGCGCTCATCGCCGCCAGCACTCCCAACACGGCCGCGGCGCGCTTCACGCTCTTGCGGTTCAATGGCTCTTTCATGGGGCGGCGAATCTAGTGATGGCCCTCCCCTCCATCAAGGCAGTTAGGATGCGCTTCCATGCGGATGTCGCACCGTCTGACGCTCCTGTTCGTCCTCCTGCTCGCCCCCCTGGCCCACTCCCAGGAGGACTCCGGATCCGATACCTCGCGACAGCCCCGCGCCGAGGACCTGCGTGAAATCCTGAGCGCTCGCGCCTACGGCATGGGCGGAGCCTGGCGCGCCCTGGGCGTCGGCGCCGAGTCCGGCACCGGCAACCCCGCCGCCCTCGCCGCCTTCCGCACCTACCGCGTCGAGCTCACCGGCGCCTGGGACTGGGTGGGCAAGGACGCCTTCGGCATGGTCGCCCTCGCCGATTCGTCCACCAGCGCACTCGCCGCCGGGGTCAGCTACCAGCTCGTCTCCCTCGGCAAGGGCGTCGAGCGCGCCACCGGCCACCTCAACACCGTGGGCCTCGCCATCCCCTTCAGTGACAGCCTCATGGTCGGCGTCTCCTCGCGCTACCTCCTGCTGCGCGGCGCCCGGCTCGCCAATGCCATCACCGGGGACGCCGGCATCCTCTTCCGCCCCGCCCCCGTCATCTCCATCGGCATCTCCGCCCATAACCTCATCGGCACCGGCAACGCCGAGCTCACCCGCTACTACTCGGCCCACGCCGGAGTGTTCGCCGGCCTGCTCACCCTCGCCGCCGACGTGCGCGCCGACTTCGAAACCCACAGCCGCACCACGCTCACCTACAGCGGCGGCCTCGAGTACCTGCTCGGGCAGAGCTTCCCCCTGCGCGCCGGCTACACCTGGGATGGCTTCACCCGCTCCTCCCAGCTCGGCGTGGGCATCGGCGTGCTGACGCCCGGTGGTGGCATCGACATCGCGTACCGCCATGACTTCGGCGGAGAGAACGGACGGCTCGTCGCCCTCACCCTCAAGATGCAGGTGCAGTGAGCCGTCAGCTGCGCAGCGGGAGGTAGCGCTCGGAGGCGGAGAAGCGCACCAGCTCCACCAGCTCCTGCTCGCTGGACTTGAGCGCCCGCAGCGCCGCCACCGCCGTCCCCGGGCCGCCACACGCGACGAGCCCCGCGCGGTTGGCCGAGTGCCTCGCCGCCTCCGCGAGCGCCGCCGCGTCGAACTCCCGCTGGGCCGACTCCAGCAGCGTCAGCGCCCGGGCCCGCGCGTTGGGGTGCAATGCCTCGCGCACCACCCGGGACTCGGGGCCGAACTCCGTCCCGCCCCGCAGCACCGAGGCGAGAATGGCCACCGCGCGCAACAGTTGATCCTTCTTCAGGCAGCGCAGCGCGAGCAGATCCGGCCCCAGGCAGGACAGCGCCCGTCCGGCGAAGAAGCGCAGCTCCGGCTCCGGCAACCCCTGGCGCACCGCGAGCCGCCCCACCAGCACGCGCGGGGCGCCCGGGTGCACGAGCGAGAACGGCGGCCCGTCGTCCTCGGACAGGAAGACCTCCGGGAGCCGCACGTCGAGGAGGCGGGCCACGGACTGCAGCACCTCCAGGGCGGCCCGGGCGCCAGGGCCCGAGTCCGGCCGGAGCGGCTCGGAGGAGCCCGAGGCCCGTCCGAAGGAGGGGAAGAGCCGGACGAGCGCCTGGCCCACGGAGGCGAGCAGCTCGCCCGCCGGGTTGCGCAGGCCGGGGTGGCGCAGGCCCGCGCGCTCCTCGGGCGTGAGCGTGCGGCGGGGGAACCGGGGGACGCCGTCCTTCTCCCCCATGAGCGCCGCGGCCACCTCCGCCATCAGCGAGCCGCGCGCGGAGTCACCCCGGTTCACGAAGAAGGCCGACAGCTCCCGGTAGGCCGCCGCGTCCAGGGGCCGCTCGCGCACGCGCTCGATGGCCGCCGGCCGCGTCCCCTCCACGGGGGCGGGAGCCGGAGCCGGAGCCGGGGGCTGGGGTGACGCAGGTGCCATGGCCGGAGCCAGCGCCTGCCGGGTGGACGTGGAGGGCGTGAGCGGCTCGGGCGAGGAGACGGAGCCAGGGCCTCGGGCCCGGCGGCGCACGGGGCCCATCTTCCCCGGCGGGGCCTCCCAGGCGATGAAGCGCGTGCTCTCCACGGGCATCGGCGCGTCGGGCGGCTCCTCGGGCTCGGGCGGAGGCGGGCTCGGGGGCGCGGCCTCCCGGGCCGGCGGAGGCGGACGGCCCGGCGCCACGGGCACCGTCACCGCGGGCATCTCGAGCACCGTGGGCGCGGACTCGGGAGGCGCGAGGAACGCCGCGGCCGGAGTGGGCGTGAGCTCCACCGCCCCCGGCGGCGGGATGAGGACATGGGTGCGCGTGCCGCCACTCGACTCCCGCTTGGGGACGGCGCTGCGTGGGGGCTCGGGGTGCGGCACGGGCGCCGCGCGCTCGGAGATGGCCTTGCGCAGGTTCTCCGCCCGGTTGGCGTACACCTGCGCGCGCGCCGCGTCTCCGAGCACCTCCCGGCAGAAGCGTGCCAGCCGCTCCCAGGCGCCGAGCCGCTGCTCATCATCCTCGGTGGCGGTGGCGGCGTGCTCCATCCCCCACGCGGCCTCGCCGTTCTGCCCGAGCGCGATGAGCCGGTCCACCAGCAGCAGCCACGCCTCCTTGTGACCGGGCTCGAAGCGCACCGCCTGGCGCAGCTCGGTGAGCGCGGCGTCGCGCTCGCCTCCGGCCTCCAGCGTGGCCACCAGCTCCAGCCGTACCTTGCGCGCGGCCAGTCCCCTCGGCTCGCGGGCGAGGCGGGCGCGCAGCAGGCGGCTCAACCCGGCCTTGTCGCCGAGCCGCCGCGTCACCTCCAGGAGGTGGTCCTGCGCGTCGATGTCCTCGGGCTCCTCCGCGAGCACCTCCGACCAGGCCCAGTGGGCGAGCCGCGCATCGGCCAGCGGCCCTCCGGCCAGCTCCGCGAGGCACCGCAGTCCCTCGGCGCGGTGGGGCGTGCGGCGGTGCAAGGCGGCGAGCGCGGCGCGCAGACGCTCGGCGGCCCCGGCACGGTCCGCCTCCGGGACACACCGGGCGAGCCCCATCAACCCCGGCAGCGAGTGGGGAGAGATGGCCACCGCGGCCTCGAAGTCCGCGCGGGCGCGGGCGGTCTCTCCGGTGGACAGCAGCCGCTCGCCGCGAGCCAGGAAGGCGGAGGCACGGGCCCGGGGGTTGCTCGCGCGCTGCACCGCCTCGTCGAGCACGCGCCACACCACCCAGTCATCGCCATCGGTGCGCTGGGACACGAGCCGCACCTGCTCGGCGAGCGCGGCATGGTCTCCGGTGAGCGCGACGATCTGCCCGTACACCCGGGCGGCGCCCGCCAGGTCCTGCAGCTCGTTCTCCAGCAGCTCGGCGAGCCGGGTGAGGGTCTCCGCGCGGACGGCCAGGTCCTTCGTGGCATCGGCACGGTCCAGGTAGAACTGCGCCAGCTCGCGCCACGCCCGGCGCGCGATGAGCTGGGCCTCCTGACGCGTCTCCTCGGGGTTCTCCTGCCGGGGCACGAAGGCCCGGGAGGGCTCGGTGTCCTCGTCGCCGCTCCAGGGAATGGGCGAGGGCGTCCTGGCCGCTCCAGCGGGTGGAGGAACGAGCGGGGACTCGAGCCGGGTGACGGGCGCGTCGGTAGAGGTCTCCTCGTCCTCCGGAAAACGCTCGGAGATCTCGAGGGTCGTGCGCCGGTGGCTGGAGGCGTCCCCCACGGAGTCATCCCGGGGCGCGGACGCAGGAGACCCGGCGACCCCGAAGGGCAGACCCGAGGCCTCGACGGTGGCCTCCTCCTCGATCTGCGCCCAGACCTCGGGCAACGCCAGCTCGAGGATGGTGCGGTGCCGATCATCGACGGGCGCCGGAGGCGTGGGCGCCGGGGCGGCAGGGGCACGCGGGACGAAGCGCGAATCCAGCGGGCCCGAGGCCTCCACCGTGTGCTCGTCCTCCAGCCAGGGCGAGGAGAACTCGACGGTCTCGCTCCGATCTCCAGGCACCGGCTCCTCCACTTCTTCCACGAGGGCCTCGCCCTGCACGATGGGAACCGCGAGCGCCTCGGTCTCCGCGTCCCCGGGGCGCGAGAGGCGGCGGAAGAGGACGTCGAGCAACCGGCGGGCGCGGCGGTCCTCGGGGGACTCGTCGACGAGCGCCTGGAGCGCCTCGACGGCGCGGGGGAGCTGGTCCACCCGGCGCAGCACGCGGGCGAGCTGGAGCCGCACGGCGCGGCGCGTCTCCCCGCGGGTGTTGCCGAGCGCGGACGAGAGCAGCGCGATGACGGCGGGCTCGGTCCCCGCGTGCAGCGAGAAGGTGACGAGCACCGAGGCCAGGCGCGACGTCATGGGCAGGGTCCGGCTGGCGCGCACCAGCTCGCCAAAGGCCCGGGCGGCATGGCCCTCCTTCAGCAGACGCGCGGCGCTCTGGCGGTGCCGTTCCACGAGCTCGGACACGCCGGTGCCCGGCCCGGACGGGGCATTGCCGTTTCTCACGCCACCCATGGGTGGGGCAGTCTACACAGGATGCCGCCTCCGGTCGTCACCGTCCTCCTGCCCGCCCGCAACGCCGAGC
This sequence comes from Archangium sp., assembly GCF_057119385.1. Classification (NCBI taxonomy): domain Bacteria; kingdom Pseudomonadati; phylum Myxococcota; class Myxococcia; order Myxococcales; family Archangiaceae; genus Archangium; species Archangium sp. The sequence continues at coordinate 13,330 of NZ_DBNGVP010000006.1, forward strand.
GCACCGTGGCCCGCGCCGTGGAGAGCCTGCTCGAAGGGACTCTGCGTGAAATCCGGGTGCTCGCGGTGGACGACGGCTCGACGGACGGGACGCGCGCGGTGCTGGACGGGCTGGCGGAGCGGGACGCCCGGGTGGAGGTGCTGGAGGGGGGCGGCCGGGGGCTGGTGGCCGCGCTCAACCTCGCCCTCTCCCATGCCACCTCGCCCTACGTGGCGCGGATGGACGCGGACGACGAGGCGCTGCCCCGGCGCCTGGAGGCGAGCGTCGCGGCCCTGGAAGCGGACCCGGGCCTGGGAGGCGTGGGCACGGGCGTGGAGATGTTCCGGGAGGATCAGCCGGTGAGCCCGTCGATGAGGGACTACGCGGCGTGGCTCAACGGGCTCACCACGCCCGAGCGGCTGTACCGCGAGCGCTTCGTGGAGAGCCCCATCTGCCACCCCTCGGTGTGCCTGCGGCGGGAGGCGGTGGTGGCGGCGGGAGGATGGGAGCACGGCGACTTCCCGGAGGACTATGACCTGTGGCTGAAGCTGATGCACCGGGGCCACGGGATGCACAACCTGCCCGAGGTGCTGCTGCGCTGGAGGGACGGCACGGAGCGGCTGACGCGCACGGACCCGAGGTATGCGCACAAACGATTCATCTGGGTGAAGGCGCGCTACCTGGCACGAAGCCGGGAGGTGGGGAGCAGGCCGCTGACGGTGTGGGGAACGGGACCGGGAGGGCTCACGCTCACGCGCTTCCTGCTGGCGGAGGGAGCGCGGGTGGAGCGCTTCATCGACGTGCACCCGCGCAAGGTGGGCACGCGCATCCACGGGATTCCGGTGGACGCACCGGAGTCGCTGGGAGCGCCGCCCGAGGACACGCACCTCATCGCGGCGGTGGGCGTGCGCGGCATCCGCGATGAGATTCGAGCGGCCCTCACCGCGCTCGGCTGGGTGGAGGGCGTGCACTTCACCTGCGCCGCGTGAAGCGGCCTATGTCTTCTTCAGCCAGACCCGCAGGGGACCGATGGGCTCGAAGCCCAGCGCACACCACGCGGCCAGCTCGTCACCGTGCTCGTACCCCACGAGGGGCAGGCCCGGGAACGCGGCCAGGAGTTGCCCGAGCAGCTCCGCGCGCAGCACTTCGGCCCGTGACTCCGCGAAGAACGTGTTCGACAGGCTCACGACCCCGTCGGCGCGATAGGCGATGGCTCCGGCGACGAGGGTGTCCTCGTGGTACGCGGCGAGGATCTTCACGTCCAAGTCCTCGAGCAGGCCGGGACGGAACACGGCGTGCGAGGGACTCGGCTGACCCCTCCAGGCCGCCTCCCACGCGGTCAGTGCGGCCATGTCGCGGATCTCAACCCAGCGCGCACCGCCAGTGCGGGTGGGAGCCATTCTCTCCGGGGAATAGTGGAGCCACTGCGCGGAGAACAGCTCCTCGAAGCCCAGCGGTGCGAGGTCGAGCGCCGCGAAGCTGTCCTTGACGCCCCAGCGCCCCGGCAGCTCGAGCGCGGAGATCGCCTCCAGTTGCCGGGTCTGTCCCTCCGGCGTGAGCGTGACGACGTTGGGATAGAACGGTGGCACCTGGGCGCGGTTGAGCCACAGCGCATCGGTGAGCTCGCCTGGGTGCCCATGAGTACGGCACACCGCATCGCACCATCGCGCGTTGTTGAAGGCCGCCGCGATTACCGTGTTTCGAGACATGAGACGATCCTAGACGACTCCCGTGTCACCGGTGATGTCCGAGCCATGCGGTACCATCGCGCAGGCAACCCCACGCACGGGGCCTGCTCCCATCCCCAGAGGAGTCCATGCGCTACACCGACCGTGTCACCCGGTCCCTTTTCCTTGTGCCCTCCCTCCTGCTCCTGCTCACCCTGGGAGCCTGCGGCGACAACCCCAAGCCCACCCCGGATGCGGGCGTCGGTGACGCCGGCACGGAGCAACCAGACTCCGGCACGGAGCTGCCGGACGCTGGCACGGGGCAATCCGACGGCGGCACGAATCAATGTGGCACTGGCCTCCTGCCGTTCGTGGAGGCGGTGGCGGACAAGGCCTTCCTGCAGGACACGTCGGTGGACATCCTGGAGCGGCTGCGCGCCATCCCCGGGCTCACCGTTCAGGAGAACCCCAACGGAGCGCGCGTCCCCGCCGGCTACCGCTTCTTCATCATGCAGTACGACCAGCCGGCCGATCATTCCCACCCGGAGTGCCAGCGCTTCCAGCAGCGCCTGACGTTGCTGCACACGTCGGACACGGCGCCCATGGTGCTCTACACCGGTGGCTACTACGTCTCCACGGGCACGGTCCGGCGCGAGCTGACCTCGCTGCTGAGCGCCAACCAGCTCTCCGTCGAGCACCGCTTCTTCCCGCCGAGCCGCCCCGAGCCCGCGGACTGGAGCCTGCTGACCCTCGAGCAGTCCGCCGCGGACTTCCACCGCATCGTCCAGGCCTTCAAGCCCCTCTATGGTGGCCGCTGGCTGTCCACGGGGGCCAGCAAGGGCGGTGAGACGATGGTGTTCTTCCGGCGCTTCTACCCGAACGACGTGGACGCGACGGTGGCCTACGTGGCGCCCTTCGCGCGCAAGGATGACGCGCGCTTCCCCGCCTTCATGCATGCCGTGGGTGGCGACGCCCAGGCCTCCTGCCGCGAGCGCATCCACACCTTCCAGCGCACGGTGCTGGGGCGCCGCGAGGAGATGCTCGGGCTGTTGCGCACCTACGCGCAGAACAACGGGCTGACGTTCACACAGCTCGGCTTCGAGCGGGCGCTGGAGCATGCCGTCCTCGAGACCTACTTCGGCTTCTGGCAGTACAACTCCCCGGCCAACTGCGACCTCTTCCCGGGGAGCGAGGCGACGGGCGCGGAGCTGCTGGACGTGATGAACTCCATGGTGGGTCTGGCCACGTTCGCCGATAACGGTTCCAGCGGCCTCGGCTACTACGCGGCCTATTACTACCAGGCGTCGGTGGAGCTGGGCTGGCCCGGGGCGTACGACGACTTCCTCGGCGACCTCATCCACTTCCCGGACACGGACATCGCGCCGGTCTATGCACCGCCCGGCCTGCCGCTCGTCTTCCGCGATTCCGCCATGCAGGACATCCAGGACTGGGTGTCCACGCAGGGCGAGCGGTTGATGTTCATCTACGGCGAGCTCGATCCCTGGAGCGCGGCGGCCGTCTCGCTGGGCGGCGCCAGGGACTCCTACCTGTACACGGTGCCGGGCGGAAACCATGGCAGCAACATCAGCAGGCTTCCCGAGCTCCAGTTCTCCGAGGCCGTCGGGACGGTGCGCCGCTGGGCGGGGCTCCCCACCGTCGGGCTGAAGAGCACGCTCCCGGCCCGGGTGGAGCCCCAGTTCGATGAGTTCGCCCCCCACCTCCCGCCGCGCCTGCGTCAGCGCACCACACCGTAGCGGGCCGGACGGAGGAAGCTCACCCCCAGGAGGGCCTGGCCCCCCCGGGCCTTCATCGCCCGGTGATACCCGCCGCCGCGAAGAAGCGAGCGAGATCCTCGGGAATGGGCGCCTCGAACCGCACGGGGGCGCCCGTGCGCGGGTGTCCCAGCTCCAGCGCCTGGGCATGCAGCAGGCAGCGCGGGGCCTCGATTCCTCCCGCCCGCGAGGCGCCGCCGTAACGCTTGTCCCCGAGGATGGGTGCCCCCAGCGCCGTCAGGTGCGCGCGCAGCTGATGGGTCCGCCCCGTCCGCGGCAGCAGCTCCACCAGGCAGAAGTCCGGCCCCGCGTGCAGCACCCGGTACTCGGTGAGCGCGGGAATCCCATTCGCCGCGCGGGTGGCCCGCCAGCGTCCCGGCCGCGACGGATCCTTCGACAGCGGCAGATCAATCGTGCCCTGGGCCGGCAGCGGCACCGGCCCCACCGCCGCCAGGTAGCGCTTGCGTGCCCGGCCCTCGCGGAACTCCTCCGCCAGCGCCGTGGTCGCCTGGGGCGTCTTCCCGAACACCGTCACCCCGGACGTCTCCCTGTCCAACCGGTGCACCAGGCCCGCGGGCCGCTTCAGGTACTCGCCCACCCGGTCCACCAGGCTGTCCCCCACCCGCCCCTCCGTGGGCTGCGCCGTCATGCCCGCCGGCTTGTCCACCGCGATGATGTCCGCGTCCTCGTGGAGTATCCGCAACGTGGGCGCGGAGGCCGGCGGCGCCGCGAGCGGGCTCTGTCCGCCCTCCTCCAGCACCACCGTCACCACCTGCCCCGCCGTCAGCCGCGTCCCCGCGTCCCGGCTCCGGCGCCCGGCCACGTACACCGCTCCCACGCCCACCAGGCGCTCCGCCTCCTCGCGAGGCACGCCCAGCTCCTCCGCCAGCGCCTCACCCAGGGGACGGCCCGTGTGGGCGGCTTCGACTCGGAAGGTGCGGCGCTTCATGGGCGCGAGTCCCTACCGCGTTTCCGGCTCGGGCTCCAGCGGAGGCAGCGCTCCAGCCGTCTTGAGGAAGAGGACGACCTGGACCCAGCCCCCCTCCTGCGAGAGCGACAACCGGAGCTCCTGCGCCTGGCGCTGGAAGACCTGGGGGGACTCCTCCTTGAATCCGGAGCGCGTGAGCTGCTCCCGGTACCAGCCTCGCACGTCGGCCTCCTTGCCGGGGGCCCGGTAGGTGAGCGTCCGTGCGCCCTCGAGATCCGCGGAGAGGACATTCATGGCCCCGGCGTACACGGGCGGGAACCGCGGAGGAGCGGCGGGCTTCGCCTCCCCCAGCCGCGCCTGGCCGAGCACCACCGTGGTCAGCCCTCCGGGCTCGGGCGTGAGGATGACGGTGTACGAGGTGAAGGTCCGCGTATCCAGCGCGGTGAGGTGGGGCTCGGCGGCGAGCCGGGGCTGCTGGCGCTGGACGTAGAAGCCCGCGTCGTCGAAGGCGGTGGCGAAGTACTGGAGGAGCCGCTCCAGCTTCTCCTTGGAGGTGTAGACCTGGATGCGGACGGGGATGCCGCCCACGTTCATCGTGTCCGGCACGTCCACCACGGACACCAGCCCGGGCACCGTCCACTGGAAGGGCTCGCGGGACGCCTGCGCGGGCGCCGCCGCCAGCATCAGCTTCAGCACCAGCAGGCAGCTCAGCATTCCGGCAACCCCAGGAAGCACGTGTTGGACGGGCGGCGCTTGGGCGATGGCTCGTGGTCCACGCCACCGGTGTTCCTCGGCCGATCCACCTCGTCCTGGGACTCGCCGCGCGGGGTATCCAGCTCGACGTAGTCGTCCTCCTCGCCGCGGTAGCTCATGAAGAAGCCGCTCTCGTCGATGGGGCTCTCGCCGACGAAGAACTCGGCGAACTTCGTGGCATCGCGGCCGGCGGAGCGCCCGTTGGCGTCGAACACCTTCATGGCCGCGTAATAGAAGGCCCGGTTCTCCGCGCAGGGGACGTTCGGCTGCTCGGGCTGGAGGGGGCAGTGCCCGCTCACCTCGGGATCCGAGAAGCCGAAGTCTCCCAGGAGGATGCCGTAACGCCCCTGGCAGCGGCCTCCCACGGCGCGGCCCGTGGCACACGCCTTCATCTTCAGCAACGTGGAGTGCTTCTCCCGGAAGAAGCCGCCCTCCCCTTCCAGGAAGGACCTGGGCAACGAGGGCAGCCCCTCCAGGTGGGCCTCGGCGGAGCAGCTGATGCCGCCCACGTTCTCGTAGATGCCATCGAGCACGCTGTCCGTGGGCTCTCCCACGTCCTGTCCGGGCGGGTAGGTGCCCCAGTTGCCGGGCCGCGGCTCCCGCAGCGCGGGGCGCCGGCTCCGGGGAAGATCGAACTCCACGTCCTCGTCCCGGGCGCACCGCACCCGCATGTCCTCTACCCGGGTGAAGACCTGGGTGATGTGCGTACGGGGGCTCGCGAAGGAGCTGCGTCCGTCGAAGTCGCGGTAGCGCTCCTGGGCATTGGCCATCACCCGCGGGGCGATGGAGGAGAAGGCCCCGAAGTCGCTCACGTGATCGCGCTGCTCCAGCATCCGGTGCACCCGGAACGCGGTGCTGTCCCAGAGCGGGGAGACGGCCGCCTCGTGCACCTTGAGCGACAGGTAGCCCACCTCGGCGAAGTGGATGCCGAACATCACCACGGTGACGAAGACGAGCAGGCCCAGCGCCAGCTCCAGCGTGGACTGCCCTCGCGCGTCATGCCGGAAGGCCCGCATCAGTGCACTCCCTTGTAGCCCGCCGAGATGAGCTGACGGTAGGCCTCGGCCGCGGGGCCTCCCACGGTGTCCGGGATGTCGGTGCCACCGCGCCGCAGGTCTCCCCCGCTGTCGATGTCCGCGGCCACGAGCGTGGCGCGCCAGAAGGGATTCCAGAGGTTGGGCGGCTCGTTCCAGCGTCCGCGCCGGTGGTAGTAGGCCAGCCCGGTGGCGAGCGCGTTCTGCACGCTGATGTCCGTGCCATCCCCCAGGACGATGCCGTGGCTGTCGAACGTGCGGACGCCCTCGGGGGTGAAGTGGAAGCGGAAGAGGAGGTTCCATGGATCGCTCCGCAAACCCCGCACCTTGTAGTCCCGCTGGGCGAGCGCGAAGAGCTTCGGCTGGGCCCAGAGGTTGCCGTTCGAGTCGTCGGCCGTGTTGTACGTCATGCCTCCGATGAAGGTGCTCGGGCAGTAGATGCGGGGCCAGCACGACAGGAGCGTGTGCCGGTACTGCTTCTCCATCCCCGGATCCTCCGATCCGAGCACGGGCGAGGTGGGCGTCCACCAGTGGTTGTCGGTGCCATCCTCGAGGTCGGTGGCCTTCACGCCGGCCGTGGCCCTCACGCGGAAGGGAGCGCAGCCGGGGAAGGTGACCTCCACCAGGGCATGGTCCTCGGCCCAGGTGAACCAGGCCTTGTCCGCGCGCCCGCCGTGCCCGAGCGCCGAGCCCCAATAGGCGCTGCCGCCACCATTGACGATGCGCGCCCGGCCTCCCGCCGCGCCCAGCGCCCCCAGGATGCCCCGGTCCCCCGTGAAGGCCGGCACGCCCTGGCGGCGGGTGGTGAAGATGTAGCCGCGGGTGGCCATGGCCATGTCCAGGGCGTGGCCGCTGCCCCCGGAGGTGGCGTGGATCAGCTCGTTCACGGACACCTGCGTCGGTCCCGCGCGCAGCTCCTGGCTGTACGGGCTGCCCTTGCTCGCCAGCGACGCCAGCTGCGCGACGAACGAGGCATCCCCTCCGGCGACCGCCTGCTGCAGCCGGCCGAACATCTCCCCCTGCATGCGCCCCAGGTGTCCGCCGATCAGCTGGATGTTGTAGGCCTGCACGCCGGCCCGGGCATCCAGCTCGTGCCACTTCTGCTCAATGGCCGCGTTCTGCTCGTCCAGGGCCACCAGGGCCTCGGCGGCGGCGGGACACCCCTGCGCGGCCATGCGGGCGGCGTTGAGGTTGGCGCGCATCATGCTGGTCCAGCTGGTGAGGCTCAGCACTCCGGACATGGCCACCAGGTGGCCCGTCTGGGCGCGGCGCATGAGGGCGATGCTGTTGAAGGTGCGCGCGGTGGCCACCGCGCTGCTGTAGGCGGCCAGGTCCGCCACGCTCTGCGTCTCCATCTTCTCGCGCACCTTCATGGAGAACGAGAGCGTGAGACACACCATGACGGTGACCAGCAGCATCGTCAGGCTGAAGAGCACCAACGCCTGGCCTCGAGCGCGGGGGAAGCTCATAGGCCCTCCGGAGTCAGGGGGCAGTTCTGCGTCGCGAAGTAGCGCGGGCGCGCGGGCGTCATCATCCGCATGGCGTAGCTGGCCTGGAGCGGAAAGACGTAGTCCTGGCGCGTGGCGCGCTCGAGCATCTCCTCGCGGATGGCCACGTCGAGCGAGGGAGGCGCCCGGCCACCCCACCGCGCGGTGCGGACCGGGATGAGCGGATCCGTGGACGAGTACTCCCGCAGCCCGAGCTGGGCCAGGAACATCCGCCCCAGCACCCAATTGGCGAAGGGGATGCGCATGGGGAACCAGAAGACGAGCCGCGCCTCCAGCCGCACCACGTCCTCCACGCCGCCGTAGCGGTTGACGTCGTCGAAGGACTCCTCCTCGTTGCCGGGGATGGAGCCGCGCAACGGCCGCTCACGGGCAATCCACACGATGGCGCCCGAGTGCCCCGAGTCACGTCCGGGGTGGTAGCGGTTGTCCCGGTGGTTGCGGAAGGCCCCCCCGAGCGCCGCCGGCGAGTCCGTCCGGGCGAACGTGGGCAGCAGCACCCCGATGGCCGCGTGCGTCATCGCCTCGCAGTCCCCGTGCTTGACGCTGCCCGTGCGCACGGCGCGGAACGCCGCGTACTCCGTCAGCGTCCGCGCCTGCAGCAGCAGGAAGAGCTGCAACGTCCCCAGCAGCAGGAAGATCGTCAACGGCAGGGTGAGCGCCGCCTCGACCGTCGCCTGGCCAGACTCTCCGACCCTGGTGCGGTCCCTGCGACTCATGGCGGCGTACCCTGCGCCCTCCCTCGTTCCGAAATCCATACGACATCCAGACGAAACCGTGAAACCGGTTTTTCAGGAATGTGAAATGGATTTCAGTCCGGCTCAGGAGGACTCGCGGCCGAAGCGCCAGGACATGGAGCCACCGCCCGGCGTATTGCCGAGCGCCTCCGCGTTCTTCACGGACTCCTGGGCCAGCACGGGCGCGGGCTCCGGGGTCTGCGCGTTCTCCAGGAGGAGCACGCCGCCGGACTGGTGGGCGTTGCGCCCGGTGTCGATGGCCTTGTTCAGCTCCTCGCCCTTCACGAAGTAGCTGGAGGCGCTGCCCGGGTCCTTCACCATGAAGCGGCCCTGGTCGTCCATGCCGTCGATGACGACCCAGTGCGCCTTGCCGGGCGCCTGCGCGCTCCCCTTGGTGGAGATCTCATTGGAGTCCACCATGGCCACGGCCTTGCCACCGCTCTTCAGGGTGCCCTCCAGCGCGTTCTTGTCGACGCGGGTGTTGCCGCCCTTCACCTTGATGCCCTCGTTGGCCAGCATGTTGGCCATCTCCTTGGGCGTGGTGCCATCCTTGGTGCCGTAGCGCGAGCCCAGCTCGTCCATCAGCTGCTCGCCGGACACCGCCTCCTTGCCGCCCTTGGCCTTGGTCAGCATGGCCGCCGCCGCCGCGCCGCAGTTGTCGTCCTCGGTCTGCTGGAGCACCGGCGTGGCGCTGGACCACTTGCCCTTCTCGAACTGGTCCCCGGCCACCACGTTGCGCGACTCGTTGACCGAGTTGGCCAGCTCCTTCAGGGACTTCGTCTCCACCGGCGCCAGCTGCTCCAGCTCGGGGGCGATCGCCTGCACCACCTCGGCGAACTTCGCCTCCCACTCCTTCTGCACCTTGCACACCTGCTCGAAGAGATCGCGGCTCCCCGGCACGAACGGGGCGGGGGTGTTGGCCGGCGCGGTCGGAGTCGTGGGCGACGTGGGAGCCTGGACACGGCTCTGCGAGGGAAGCTCCAGCGCCCGGCTCAGGGCGTTACCCAGCATCGAGGACAGTTTCACGCTCATCTCGCATCCCACCTGATTTGGAAAATCGCGAATCTTGCGTATTTATCGGCGCGCGCCGTCCGAAGTTTCTTCGGACAGCGCACAATGTAGTCTTTTTCCACAGAAACCGTCCAGTTAGAATGTCCTGCATCCCATGAGAGACCCGAAGAGCCGGAGCAAGGGGAAGGGCACGCGCGAGTCCGCGCCGAACACGGGCAGGTCCCGGTCCCAGCGGGGCCGGGCGCCGGAGGACGTGCCTCCCGTCTCCCAGGTGGGGCGCTACCTCCTGTTGGAGCGGCTCGGCCAGGGCGGCATGGGGGTGGTGTACGCGGCGTTCGATCCGGATCTGGACCGGAAGGTGGCCCTCAAGCTGTTGCAGCCGTCGGACGGGCAGTCGGCGTCGGAGACGGCACGGGCCCGGCTGCTGCGCGAGGCCCAGGCCATGGCCCGGGTGTCCCATCCCAACGTCATCCCCATCTTCGACGTGGGGGTGTGGGGGGAGCAGGTGTTCCTCGCCATGGAGTTGGCGGACGGGGGCACGCTGAGCGGCTGGTTGGAGGAGGAGCACTCCTGGCGCGAGGTGCTGGAGCGCTTCCTGGCGGCGGGCCGGGGGTTGCAGGCGGCCCACGAGGCGGGGCTGGTGCACCGCGACTTCAAGCCGGCCAACGTGCTGGTGAGCCGGGCGGGCCGCGTGTACGTCACGGACTTCGGCCTGGCGCTCCAGGTGGGGGCGCCTCCCCAGGAGGACGACGCCCTGTCCGAGGAGGCCCGGGAGCTGATGGCGCCCGAGCGCCGGATGCTGGAGGCCAACCTCACCCAGACGGGCGTGGTGCTGGGCACGCCCAACTACATGTCCCCGGAGCAGTACCAGGGGCGCGAGGTGGACGCGCGCTCGGATCAATTCAGCTTCTGCGCGGCGCTGTACTGGGGCCTCTACCGCAAGCGCGCCTTCGAGACCTCGCGCATGCGGGCGTTCGCCACGTCGCGCTCGCAGCCGGATGCGTCGGCGCGCACCGAGCCCATGGAGCCGGAGCCGATCCCCACGGATCTCATCCAGGAGCCGCCGCGCGACAAGAAGGTGCCGGCGTGGGTGAAGCAGGCGCTGATGCGCGGGCTGGCGCTGGAGCCCTCGGCGCGCTTCCCGTCGATGAAGGCGCTGCTGGAGGCGCTGTCGCAGGAGCAGCGGCGGGTGAAGCGGCAGCGGTGGGTGGCGGCGGCGTGCACGGCGGCGGTGGGGCTGGCGGTGGTGGCGGGCACGGCGTACCGGCAGACCCGGCTGTGCACGGGCGCGGGCGAGCTGATGGCCGGAGTGTGGGAGCCGGCGGCGAAGGGCAGGCTGGAGGCGGCCTTCCTCGCCACGAAGCGGCCCTTCGCGAAGGAGACGGCGGCGCGCGTGTCGGGGGTGCTGGAGGAGTACGCGGCCGCGTGGACCCGGCAGCGCACCGAGGCGTGCGAGGCCACGCGCGTGCACGGGACGCAGCCCGAGGAGCTGCTGTCGCGGCGCGTGGTGTGCCTGGAGCGGCGGCGCAAGGACCTGGGGGCGCTGGTGACGCTGCTGTCCGAGGCGGATGGGCCCCTGGTGGAGAAGGCGCTGGACGCGGCGCACGCGCTGCCCGCGTTGCAGGAGTGCGCGGACGTGGAGTCGCTCTCCGAGCAGCAGCGGTTGCCGTCGGATCCGGCGAAGCGCGCGGAGATCGCCCGGCTGGAGGAGCGGCTCGCCGAGGTGAAGGCGATGGTGGACGCGGGCCGCTACCCGTTGGCGCTGGAGAAGGCGCGCCAGTGGGAGGCGCCGGTGCTGGCCACCGGGCACCTGCCGCTGGTGGCCGAGCTGCGCTTCCACGTGGGTTGGATTCAGGAGCAGCTGGGGGAATCGGCCGAGGCGTCCAAGCTGCTGTCGCGGGCCGTCTACGACGCCGAGGCGGGACGGGCGGACCGGCTGAAGGTGTCCATCCTCAACAAGCTGCTCTTCGTGGAGGACGGGCAGCGGCACTTCGGACAGGCGGAGGGCTGGGGCGGGCTGGCGGAGGCCACGCTGCAACGCCTGGGGGGAGATCCGTTGCTGGAGAGCGACGTGCGGGTGAACCGGGCCAACCTGGCCATCTCCCAGTCGAAGCTCCCGGAAGCGAAGGCGCTGCTGGAGCAGGCGAGGCAGATCCACGCGAAGGTGCTGCCCTCGGGCCATCCGAAGCGGGCGCGCACCACGTTCCTGCTCGGGCGCGTGATGCGGGACATGGGCGAGTACGCGAAGGCGTTGCCGCTGCTGGAGGAGGCGCTGAAGCAGACGGAGGCCTCGGTGGGCGCGATGCACCCGGACATGGCGCGGCGCCACGTGATGCTGTCCTGGACGCTGCGGGACATGGGCCAGCACGAGAAGGCACTGGAGCATGCGCGCGAGGCGGCCCGCATCCGCGAGGCCACGTTCGGCAAGGACAGCATGCCCACGGCGGAGGCGCTGGACGAGCTGGGCATGTGCCTGCTGGAGCTCGAGCGCTACGACGAGGCGCTGCCCATCTACGAGGCGGCGCTCGCGGCCAAGCGCAAGGCGCTGCCCCCCGAGGACATGCTGCTCCAGCCCTCGTATGACGGCGTGGGCCAGGCGCTGCTGGGCCTGAAGCGGGAGCGGGAGGCGATCGAACCGCTGAAGCAGGCCGTCACCTTCACCGAGGTCCCGCCCGACCTGCTGGCGGTGTCGGGCTTCGCGCTGGCCCGGGCGCTCTGGGTGTCCGGCCAGCAGCCAGAGGCTCGTGCCGAGGCGGCCAGGGCCCGCGAGCGCTTCACGCAGGCCGGACTGGCGCCGAAGGTGTCCGAGGTGGACACCTGGCTGGAGTCGCTGCCGAAGGAGGAGGCGCCCAAGAAGGAGAAGTCCAGGCGCCGCCAGGCGAAGCCCACCCGCCGCCCGACGCGCTTGTAGAAGCGGTGTCCCGAGGACGTGGAGCGTGGTAGCGTCCACTGCGTGGCGGCGCACGAAGATGAAGAGACCCTGGGCGCGACAGTGCCCCTCCACCGTGCCGGTCCAGCACAGCTGCGGTTGAAGCTGCTGGTGCTCTCCGGCCCGGAAGCGGGACGCAGTCATCCGCTCGAGCACGGCGAGTACACGGTGGGCAAGGCCCCCACGTGCGACATCGTCCTGAGTGACAAGACCATCTCGCGGCAGCACCTGAAGCTGCAGGTGCACGAGGAGCACGTGCTCGCGGTGGACCTGGACTCGCGCAACGGCTCCTTCTGCGAGGGGCTGCGCTTCTCCCAGCTGGAGCTGCGCGCGGGCAGCGTCATCACCCTGGGCACCACCGAGCTCAAGGTGGTGCCGGAGGACACGCGGGAGCGCTCGCTGCTGCTCTCGTCGCGCGAGAGCTTCGGCGCCCTGGTGGGCAGCAGCCGGAAGATGCGCGAGGTCTTCACCCTGCTGGAGCGCATGGCGCCCGGCGGCTCGGACGTCCTCATCCAGGGCGAGACGGGCACGGGCAAGGAGCTGTGCGCCGAGGCGCTCCACCAGGAGAGCCCACGCCGCAAGGGGCCCTTCATCATCGTGGACCTGGCGGGCATCGCTCCCTCGCTCATCGAGTCGGAGCTCTTCGGCCACGTGAAGGGCGCCTTCACCGGCGCGCAGTCCGACCGCGCCGGAGCCTTCGAGCGGGCCAGCGGCGGCACCGTCTTCCTGGACGAGGTGGGCGAGCTGCCCTTGGATCTGCAGCCCAGACTGCTGCGCGTGCTGGAGCGCCGGCAGGTGAAGCGGGTGGGCGCCAACGACTACCGCACGGTGGACATGCGCGTGGTGGCGGCGACGCACGTGGACCTGGAGGGCGCGGTGAAGGCGGGCAAGTTCCGCCGGGACTTGTTCCACCGGCTCGCCGTGCTGCGCGTCACCCTGCCCCCCCTGCGCGAGCGGCCCGAGGACATCCCCCTGCTCATCGACACCGTGCTCGGACGGATGGGCAAGCCGCCCAGCACGCTGTCGGCGCAGACGCGCGCCCTGCTCGCCCAGTACCCGTGGCCCGGCAACGTGCGCGAGCTGCGCAACGTGGTGGAGCAGGTGGTGAACCTGGGCGAGGAGGCACTCCCGGAGATGCCCGCGCTCGAGGGAGGCCCGGACGGCGGGCCGCGCACCAGCACGGCCGAGTTGGAGCTGCCCTTCAAGGAGGCCAAGGAGCGCCTCATCGAGGGCTTCGAGCGCGACTACCTCGAGAGCCTCATCGAGCGCTGCGAGGGCAACATCTCCCGGGCCTCGCGCGAGGCCGGCATCGACCGCGTCTACCTGCGCAAGCTGCTGCGCAAGCACGGGCTCGAGGACCGCGACGGCGGCGCCTGAGGTGGGGTGGTGACGGCTGTCACCAGGCCGTGACAGGTGTCATCAGGGGGGAGACCGGTGCGGCGTGGTGACGGCTGTCACCAGCCCCGGGCGGAGTTCGGCGGGCAGCTCGTGTGAATTCAAGGGCTTCGGGTTCGGGCGCCATGACGCGATGCGTTGGCACACAACCTACTCCTCACTGCGCACGAGAACTACTCACGGAAAGAACTCGAGCCATGCAGATCTCCCACCGCCCCCAGAAGCCGTCCGTCGCCTCCACCTCCACGCCCGTCACGCCCCGCGAGCTCCCGGTGGGCTCGCCGAAGAGCCAGGCCTCCCGTACCGCCACGGGCTTCGAGGCGGCGTCGAGCTTCGCGCCCACCCGCAAGGGCACCCAGGTGGCGCTCACCGCGCAGCAGGCCGCCTCGCCCACCACGGGCCCCCTGGCGCTGAACAGCCCGCAGGCGCAAACCGCCATCCAGAAGTCGCTCGAGTTCCTGCAGCAGCAGACGGGCTCGCTGGCCCGCGGCGTGGCGCCCGGCGCCGGCATCTCCCAGGCCGTCACGCCCCGCTCCGTCGAGCGCGACGCGCTGGGCATGACGCACGTGCGCCTGGACCGCACGCACGAGGGCGTGAAGGTGTTCGGCGAGCAGCTCATCAGCCACCTGGATCAACAGGGCAAGGTGGCGGGCCTCACGGGCAACGTCTCCACCATCCCCGCGGGGCTGGGCTCGCAGCCGGTGAAGCTGACGGCCAACGACGCCCTGGCCATCGCGCAGAAGGACTTCGCCGGCCGGACGGACCGCGCGCCCACCGCCGAGCGCGTCATCTACCAGGGCAAGGACGGCAACTACCACTCGGCCTTCCACGTGGAGCTCACGCACACCCAGGGCCTCGAGGGCGACGAGCGCCCCCGGCGGATGAACTACCTGGTGGACGCCAACAGCGGCGGGATGCTCACGAGCTTCAACCAGATGGGCGGCATCGAGCTGCCCCAGGCCCGCGCGGGCGGCTCCACGGGTGGCGCCACGCCCACAGCTCCGGCTCCGGCGCCCGGCAAGCCCACCCCGCCCGCGACGGGCAAGGCGGATGACACCAGCCTCTACAGCGGCAAGGTGGAGCTCTCCACGACGAAGAACGCGGATGGCACGTTCAGCCTGGAGGACGCGAGCCGCGGCAAGGGCGTGGTGACGCTGGACGCGCAGAACAAGGAGCAGGCCACCCGGCCGGTGAAGATCACCGACAAGAACGACGTGTGGGGCGAGGCGGCGGACCCCACGCGCAACCGCGCGGCGGTGGACGCGCACTACGGCGCGCAGATGACGTACGACTTCATGAAGGACGTGCTGGGCCGCGACTCGCTGGACGGCAAGGGCGAGAAGCTGGTGTCCAACGTGCACATCAGCACCCACTTCGTGAACGCGTACTGGGACGGCACGCAGATGAACTACGGCGATGGCGACGGGAAGACGGCCGGCCCGCTCACCACGCTGGACATCGCGGGGCATGAGATCGCCCACGGCCTCACCGAGCGCACCGCGGGCCTCCTCTACGAGGGCGAGTCCGGCGGCCTCAACGAGGCGATGAGCGACATCATCGGCTCGGGCGTGGAGTGGTACGCCTCGCAGAAGAACAAGGCGGTGGAGTTCGACTGGAAGGTGGGCGAGGACGCGTGGACGCCGGCCAACGGCACCGGGGACGCGCTGCGCTACATGGACGACCCGACGAAGGACGGCTACTCCGTGGACCACTACAAGAACTACCCGAAGCAGACCGAGGTCCACGGCTCCAGCGGCATCGCCAACAACGCCTTCTACCTGCTGGCCAACGGCGGGAAGAACCGCACCTCCGGCCTCGAGGTGAAGGACGGCATCGGGATGGAGAAGGGCCTCAAGGTCTTCGCTCGCGCCCTGGAGCACTACATGACGCCGAAGACCACCTTCGCCCAGGCCCGCCAGGCCACGGTGCAGGCCGCCACGGACCTGTACGGCGCCAACTCGGCCGAGGTGAAGAAGGTCCAGGAGAGCTGGACCGCGGTGGGCGTGAACTGAGCGGCACGCTCAGAGCCGGAAGCCGGAGAGGGCCTCGGTCAGCCGGGCCGTCGTGCTGCGCAGCTGCTCGGCGGACTGGCGCATGGCATCCACCGAGGCCACCGCCTTGTCCGTCGTGCGCGACAGCTCGCTCACCGCGGAGAAGATCTGCCCCACGCCCTCGTGCTGTTGCTTCACCACCTTCACGATGCGCCGCAGGCTGCTGCTCGACTCCTGCAACATCCGGGTGAGCTCCTCCAGGCGCTCGCCTCCCGTGCGCACCTGCTCCAGTTCCTCCTCCATCCGCGCGCGGCCCCGTGCGGTGATGGCCACCGTGTTGCGCATGGCCCCACTCGAGCGCCTCAACTGCTCACGCACCGCCACCGTCTCCTTCACCGAGCGGTCCGCCAGCGAGCGGATCTCCACCGCCACCACCCGGAAGCCCTGCCCCTCCTGCCCCGCCCTCGCCGCCTCGATGCCCGCCGACAACGCGAGCACGTGACTCTGCTCGGCCAGGTCCCTCACCGTCTCCGTCAGGGTGGACACCTTCACGCTGTGCTCGGCCAGCTCCACCACGTGCTGGGCGATGGCGTCGAACTGGCCGCGCAGCTCCTGGATGCCCCGCAGGCTCTCGGCCAGCACCTCCATGCCGGAGCGGCCCACCTCGTCGGCCCGCTCGGCCGCGCCCAGCACCCCCTCCGCCTGCCGCTCCGCCACCTCCGACGTCTGGCTGATCTCCTCGGCCACCGCGTTCGTCTGCATCACCGCCGCCGCCTGCCGCTCGATGCTGCGCCCCTGCTCGTCCGCCGCGTGCGCCAGCCGCTCCACCGCCTCGGCCATCTCCTGGCCCGCCTGGCGCACCGCCCGCATCAGCTCGCGCAGCTGCGACACCATCTGCCCGAGGATGCGCGAGAGCTGGCCGATCTCGTCCTCCTCGGGAGTGGCGAGCTGCAGGGACAGGTCCCCCTTCTCCACCTGCCGCGCCGCCGCCACCAGGGCCCGCAGGGGCCGGGTGATGGAGCGCCCCACCGCCGTGAGGAACAGCAGCAGGAAGAGCCCGAGCCCCACATCCACCGCCGCGAGCCACCACCGCTCCCGCGCCAGCGTGCGCGCCGCCTCCAGCTCCATCTCGCTGGAGCGCAGGCGCAGGCTGTTGGCCGCCGCCTCGAGCAGCTCGGCCAGCCGCGCGTACCGGCGCGTGTGGGCCCCCTCCAGGAAGTCCGCGAGCACCCGGCTCCGCTCGGCCCCGGGAGCCGCGAAGACGCTCGCACGCACCGCCCGCGCGTAGCCCTCCCAGGCGTCGCGCGCGTCCTCCACGTACAGGCGCGCGTCCGGCGCATCCGTCACCGACAGCGCCCGCTCGAAGCGCACCTCCACGCCCGCGGCGATCTCCTCCCACTGCCGGACCAGCTGCCGCGCCCCGTCCTCGCTGGAGGGCACGAGCATGAGGTGCAGCACCGCGCGAGCGGCGTGCAGCTCTCCCAGCAGGGCCTGGACCGTGTCGTACGTCTCCGCCTGCAGCTTCAGCTGCCGGTGCACGGGGCCGCCCACCTGGAACCGGTCCAGCGTGGACACCTGGAGCGAGTGGCTCGCCAGGAACACCAGGAGGATGCTGACGAGCAGCAGCGAGAGCTTGTGGCGGACCTTCAGGCGGCGCAGCGGGGACATGACGCTCAGCGCGCCTCCCGGACGGGAATGAAGGACTGGCCGACGATGGCCTGGCCCTCGGGCGACATCACATAGTCGAGGAAGTCCTTGAGCGGCCCCTCGGGCACGCCGCGGGTGGCCAGCACCAGGGGCCGGGACAGCGGATAGTCCGCCGTGCGGATCGCCTCGGGCTCGGGCGCCACGCCCTCCACCGGCACCACCCGGACTCCGTGAACGTCGGACGCCAGCGTGCCCCACGACAGCGCGTGCGGATGCGAGGCCACGTAGGACAGGACCTCCCGCGGGTGCGTGAAGCCATGCGTGGGCGCGAACGAGGCGCCCTCCAGCACGGCCTCCCGGAAGAAGTCCGTCGTGCCCGAGCCGGTGGACAGATGCACCGTCACCAGCTCCACGGGCGCATCCGGGCCGCCCACCTCCTTCCAGTTCTTCACCTGCCCGGTGAAGAAGGCCTTGAGCTGGGCCCGGCTGAGGGTGGGGACCGGGTTGTCCGGGTGGACGTACACCGCGAGCGCGGCGTAGCCGAAGATGACGTAATAGGGGTTCCGGGCCTTCTCCGTGCTCTTCAGCGAGCGCGCCATGCCGCCCAGGTCCGCGCGCCCCTCCATCAGGAGCTTGAAGCCCTCGCCGGAGCCGACGTAGTGCTTCGCCTCGACGGGAGGCCCGCCCCGGCGCACGAAGCCCTCGCTGAGCGGGGACAGGACGGTGTCGCTGATGCTGCCGGAGCCCGCGTAGACGAGGGGCGCGCCGCCCCCGGCCGGCCGCTGGCAGCCTCCGAGGAACAACGCCACCCCGAGCATCCACGCGCGGGAGCCCGCCCGGAAGCGGGCGCCAGGAGTCTGGAGAGTGGAGACGGACAAGACAGCGGAGGAGTGTAGCCAACGGGGACCTGGCGCGGTGCACACGCCGAGTACGGGCGGAGGGCACAGGGCCTGCCCGTTCCCCCGCCTTCCTCGCCCCTACTCACCGTGGCTCGAAAATCACTGCGCGCCCGGGCCCACGTCAGTAGACAGGGCCCATGAAATTCCTCTTCTTTCCCATGCCGGCCCACGGCCACGTCAACCCGATGCTCCCGCTCATCCAGGAGCTGGTCTCCCGGGGGGACGAGGTCGTCGTCTACGTGACGCGCGAGTTCGAAGCGGCCATCCGCCACACCGGTGCCTCGCTCCGGTTGCTCGATGACTCGCTCGGCATTCCCCCCAGCTTCGCGGGGATGCCCGGCCTGGCGGGAGGGAGCGGACAGGCGATGAAGAAGGCCATGCCGCTGCTCATGGGCCTCATGCGCCGGAGCCTGCACGCGACCCCTCGGCTGGTGGAGCAGGCCCGGGCCGAGCAGGCCGACTGCGTCGTCTATGACCCGATGGCCGTCTGGGGCCGCTCCGCCGGCAAGATGCTGGGGCTGCCCGCGGCCATCTTCCAGACGAGCTTCGGGCTGAGCCACTCCCCCACCATCCAGAACGCGATGCGCGCGAACATGAAGGGCCCTCCGCCCCCGAGCGCCCTGCTGGCCATCGGCCGGCTGCTGCTGACGTCCGAGGTGATGCACTGGCGCCACGGAATGCCGCGCATGAATCCCCAGTCGGCGTTCACGAGCGTCGAGGACCTGAACATCATCCCCGTCCCCCGGGCGTACCAGCCGGATGCCGGGAACTTCGACGATCGCTTCCTCTTCGTGGGCCCCTCGGTGCTGCCGCGCAACGACCGGGGAGACTTCCCGCTGGAGCGGCTCGAGGGCAAGCCCGTGCTGCTCATCTCGCTGGGCACCACGCCCATGAACATGCGGCCCGACTTCTACAAGACCTGCTTCGAGGCCTTCCGCGACACGCGCTGGCAGGTGGTGATGGCCTGCGGCAAGGGCCTGGACCCGGCCACGCTCGGACCAGCGCCGTCCAACGTCCTCGTGCGCCAGCACGTGCCCCAGCTCGAGGTGCTCGAGCGCGCCCGCGTCTTCCTCACCCACGGCGGCATGAACTCCACCATGGAGGGCCTCTGGCACGGCGTGCCGCTGGCCGTCTTCCCGCAGTTCGCGGATCAGCCGCTCAACGCCTCGCGTGTGACCGGGCTCGGGCTGGGAACCACGCTCTCGGCCCAGGACGCCCTGGACCCGAAGGCCCTGCGGGAGACCATCGAGCGCCTGGACACGGACCCGGGCTACCGCACGCGCCTCGCGGAGTTCCAGAAGGAACTCCGGGAAGCGGGAGGCCACCGGCGCGCGGCGGATGCGCTCCAGAAGTTCGCCGCCGCCCGCCGGGGAGGCGCGCGTCAGAAGGCGGCCTGAGCCGTCTCCAGGGACCCGATCCAATCGCGCTGGAGGGTGAAGCCGGCGCGGGCGTGGATGTCTCGCGAGGAGCTCCCCACGAGCACCTCGAAGCGGCCCGCCTCGGCGACCCAGGCGGCCCTCGCGTCATCGAAGTACGCGAGCGCCCGCATCCCGAGCGTCAGGGTGACGCTCTTCGTCTCGCCGGGCTCCAGGGCGACCTTGAGGAAGCCCTTCAGCTCCTTCTCGGGGCGCGGCAGGCTCGCCTTCTCGTCGCGCACGTAGAGCTGCACGACCTCCTGCCCCGCGCGCTGCCCGGTGTTCGTCACGTCGAGCGTCACCGTCAGCGTGCCGCCCGGCTCGAGGGCTCCGGTGCTCAGGCGGAGGTTCCCGTACGCGAACGTCGTGTACGCGAGGCCGAAGCCGAACGGGAAGAGCGGGGCGATGTTCTTCGTGTCGTGGTGGCGGTAGCCCATGAAGATGCCCTCGCCGTAGCGCACCCGGCCATTGGCACCGGGGTAGTGGCCATGGGCCGCGTTGTCCTCGAGCCGCACGGGGAAGGACTGCGGGAGCCGGCCGGAGGGCTCGGCGGCGCCGAAGAGCACGTCGGCGATGGCGTTGCCCGCCTCCTGTCCGGGGTACCAGGCCTGCAGCAGGCCGGCGACCGAGTCCAACCACGGCAGGGTGACGGGCGCCCCCGTCTGCAGCACCACCACGGTGTTCGGGTTGGCCTTCGCCACCCGGGAGACGAGCTCGTTCTGGCGGCCCACCAGGTCCATGTGGGGACGATCCACCGCTTCCGTGTCCCACTCGCCGTTGTGGCCGACGAACACCAGGGCCACGTCCGAGTCCGCGGCGAGCCGCACGGCGTGCTCGATGTGCTCGTCACCCAGGGGCCGGGTGACGCCCACGCGCACGGCCCGGATGCCCTCCGCGGGGCTGGCGTACTCGATGGTCACGTCATACGCACGGCCGGCCTGGAGCTCGAGCGTCCCGATGACTTCATCGCTGCCGTTGCCGAAGTAGGTGTCGCCCAGCTTCCACGCGCTCCAGTTGTCCACGACGAGCCGCCCGTCCACGAACAGGCGGCCGAGACCCGCGCTCACCAGGCCGAAGTGGTGCACGCCGTCCTCATCCGGCGTGAAGCGCGTGGACAGGCGCGCGGAGAAGGTGTCGAGGGGGATGCCCGGCGCGGGCTCGTCGAACCACATCACCTCCCCCTGGGACAGGCCGGTGCCCGGTACCCCCTTGCCCGACAGGCCGCGGTTGTCGAAGTACTCGGCGGTGAACGGCTTCTCGAGCAGGGGCAGCAGCTTGTCATTGGCGCAGCCGGCCGCGTACCCGAGCTCGACGCTCCCGCCGAGCCGGGCCTGGAGTCCCTCGGAGGGGGTGACGCGGTAATGCGCGTTGAGCTGCGCGCTGCCACCGCCCATGATCTGCGCGGTCCTGGCGTTCGGGCCGATGAGGGCGATCTTCTTCAGCCGCTTCGGGTCGAGCGGCAGCACCCCTTCGTTCTTCAGCAGCACCGTGCCTTCCGCGCCGGCCCGGCGGATGAGGGCGCGGTGCTCGGGCCGGTCGATGGCCTGCTCCTCCACGGGCGCGGGATGCTCGAAGGCGCCGACGCGGCCGAGGAGGCGCAGCACGCGCCGGGCGCTGTCCTGGATGGCCTCCGCGCTCACCTGTCCCGCGCGGACGGCCTCGAGCAGCTTCTGGCCGCGGTACTTCGCCGGGCCGGGCATCTCCAGGTCGAGGCCCGCGTTCATGGACTCCACGGTGGTGTGCGTGGCGAACCAGTCGGACATGAGCACGCCGTCGAAGCCCCACTCGCGCTTGAGGATGTCCGTCAGCAGGCGACGGTTCTCGCTGGCGAACGTGCCATTGAGCTTGTTGTAGGCGCACATGACGGCCCAGGTGCGCGCCTCCTTCACGGCCGCCTCGAAGGGCAGGAGGTACAGCTCCCGGAGCGCGCGCTCGTCGATGTCGGAGCTGATGGACATGCGCTCGAACTCCGACTCGTTGCCCACGAAGTGCTTGACGGTGGCGCCCACGCCCTGGCTCTGCACGCCCTGGATGTACGCGACGCACACGCGGGCGGAGAGGAACGGGTCCTCGGAGTAGCACTCGAAGTTGCGGCCGTTCTGGGTGGAGCGGTGCAGGTTGACGGTGGGGGCGAGCAGCACGTGGGCGCCCTTGGACTGCGCCTCCTGGGCGATGGCCTGGCCCACCTGCGTGACGAGCGCGGTGTTCCAGGTGGACGCGAGCGAGATGGCCACGGGGAAGGACGCGGCCTTCACGCCCCCCACGAGGCTGCCGCCGCCGCGTGCGCCGTTGGGGCCGTCACTCACCTTGAGGGAGGGAATGCCGAGCCGCTCCACGGGAACGGTCGTCCAGAAGGTGGCTCCGGCCAGCAGGGAGACCTGCTCCTCGAGGGTCATGGCGTTCAGGAGCGTGTCGATGCGCTGCTCGTTCATGGGGCGGGGAGAGTACACGCCCGGGGCCCGGGGCCACACCGCACTGCGTCAGCGACAGCGCGTGCGGACGCGGCGGGCCCCCGGTGGTTTTCGAGCCCGCGCCTGTGCCAGTCTCAGGGGCCGTGTGAAAGCCGCTCCCCCGAGGTGATGCATGCCCACCACCGCCGTCGCCGCTTCACAGCAACCCGCCCCCCGGCGGATGCGTTACGCCCCCCTGGAAGGCCTGCTGCGCAGCCTGGAGATCCACGAGCGCTCCGCCGAGATGGAGGAGCTCGTCCGGCTGAGCGGGGGAACGGACTACGTCCCTTCTGAAATCGCCGTGGAGAACTTCGCCGAGGTGCTCCACTACCTGGCGCGCACCCGCTTCGCGTCCCTGCCCACCGCCGAGGGGCTCTTCCGCGTGGGCGCGTGTCTCTTCGAGGGCTACCGCAAGACGCTGTTGGGGCAGATCCAACTGGCCGCGCTGCACCTGCTCGGGCCGGACCGGTTGATGCGCAAGGTGCCCGAGTTCGTGGGCCGCAGCAGCAACTTCGGCATGCGCACGGTGGAGAAGCTCGGCCCCAACCACTACCGGGTGGACTTCCGGGGCGTGCCCCTGCCCGGCGACTACTACAACGGCATCCTCCATGCCGCCCTGCGCGCCACGGGCGTGAGCTCGCCCCAGAGCACCTGGGAGCAGCTGGGCCCCGAGGACATGACCTTCGATGTACGCTGGTAGCCCCGCGCGCCCGGGCGTGATAGCCCCTGGTGTGTGAGCAACTCCTTCAAGACCCTCGGCCTCTCTCCTGAGACACTCGGTGCGGTGCGGCGCGCCCGTTTCGCCGCCCCCACCCCCATCCAGGCCCAGGCCATCCCCCCGGCGCTCGCCGGGCGCGACGTCATCGGCTGCGCCGCCACCGGCACCGGCAAGACGGCCGCCTACCTGCTGCCCCTCATCGAGCGCTCGGCCGGTGAATCGGGCCCCGTGGCCCTGGTGCTCGCCCCCACGCGCGAGCTGGTGCAGCAGATCGCCCAGGAGGCGGCCTTCTTCGGCGAGCCGCGCGGTGTCACCCAGGCGGTGGTCATCGGCGGCACGGACATGAGCGCCCAGGTGGAGGCGCTGCGCCAGCGGCCCACCCTGCTGCTCGCCACCCCGGGCCGGCTGGCGGACCTCCTCCAGTCGGGCGCGGCCAACCTCTCCGCGGTGCGCATGCTCGTGCTGGACGAGGCGGACCGGATGCTGGAGATGGGCTTCCTGCCCGAGCTCCAGCGCATCCTGGCCGCCCTGCCCCGCGAGCGGCAGACGCTGCTCTTCTCGGCCACGCTCGGCCACAACGTGACGCTCTTCGCCCAGGAGCTGCTGCGCCGGCCCGTCCGGGTGGAAGTCACCCCCAGCGGCACGCCCGCCGCGCGCGCCGTGCAGCGCATGTACGAGGTGGAGGCGGACGAGAAGTACCCGCTGCTGCTCTCCCTGTTGGAGAGGGATCAGCTCAGCGCGCTCGTCTTCACCCGCACCCGGGAGCGCGCCGAGAAGGTGCTGGAGGTCCTCAAGGGCGCGGGCCACAAGGCCTCCCTCATCCACTCGGACCGCACGCAGGGGCAGCGGCGCCAGGCGCTCGAGGGCTTCCGGCGGGGGCAGTACCGCTGCCTGGTGGCCACGGACATCGCCTCGCGAGGGCTGGACGTGGAGGACGTGGGCCACGTCATCAACTTCGACCTGCCCCACGCGCCCGAGGACTACGTGCACCGCATCGGCCGCACGGCGCGGGCCGGGGCCAGCGGGCGGGCCTCCACCTTCGTCACCGAGCGGGACGAGGAGACGGTGCGCGCCATCGAGCGCATCATCCGCATGCCGGTGCCGCGCGCCGAGGTGCCGCGCACGGACGCCGCCTTCCGCGAGGAGCTGGAGACGTTCCGGGCCGAGCAGGGGGACATGGATGACCTGGAGAAGCTCGAGGACCGTCCCCGTCCCCGGGCGCCGGAGAAGGCCCGCGCGCCGGAGAAGGCCCGCGTGGCGAGGGGAGCCAGCCCGCGGCGGGAGGGTCCGGAGCGCCGGGGGGGAGACACCCGCCGGGCGGCCCCGGGACGGAGCCCGGCGCCTCGCCAGGGGAGGGAGGAGGAGGGCGCCCGTCGAGCGAAACCCGCGCGCCGCGTGGAGGGCGCTTTCGGGCGGGAGATGGCCCGGAAGACGAAGGAAGGACGGGGGAAGGCTGCCGGCCCGGGCAGGAGCGGCCCGCGTGGCGCCGGGCGGCCTGGAGGCAAGGCGGGAGGCAAGGCGGGAGGCCGTCAGGGCGGAGCGCGGCGTGGGCCGGCTCCCTCCCCGAGAGGCCGTGGCGGCGGAGGACGGCGGGGCCGTTAGAATGTCGTCCCTGACATGGCGCTCCTTTCCACTCCCGAGACAAGCCAGGAAGTCATCATCCCCCCAGAGCTTCGGGCCAGTGGCTTCTCGGGCACGGAGAGAACGCCGCGCATCCTGCGCTGGCTGGACTTCTTCCTCTCGGAGCCGCTGCGCAACGCGCCCCCCGGGGAGCTCGTCCGTCACCGGGTGCTCGTAGGCGCCGCGTGTTTCATGCTCATGCTCGCCATGCTGTACCTGGTGAGCACGCTGTTCACGCACTACTCCCCCCTCCCCGGCGTCGCGGGCGTGCTGTACGTGTCCATCCTGGTGGCCGCGCGCAGGGCCCGGACGCTCGTGGCTCCCGCGATCATCATGCTGGCCACCCTCACGGTGGGCTTCGTGGGGAGCCTCTTCGCCAACGAGGCGGACCTCAGTGGAGGCGTGCACGCCACCAACCTGCTGCTCCCCGCCTTCGCCGTGTACCTGCTGGGGCCCCGCCGGGCGCTGCCCTTCGTCCTCCTGCTCGCCGTGGTCATGGATGGGCTCTACCCCCTCTACGTCCTGCGGCACGCCGTCCCCCCCGACGCGTCCTTCTCCCTGGCGCGGTTCTGGGTCCGTCACGGCATGGCGGGCATGGCCTTCATCGGCATCTGGGGCATCAGCGCGTTGCACAGCACCGCGCGGGACGCGGCCCACCACTCGCTCGAGCGGGCCTTGCGGAAGCTGCGGGCCAGCGAGCTCAAGCTGAGCAGCATCATCGAGAGCACCGACGACATCGTGGTCGCGATGGACCCCGAGGGCCGCCTGCTCGTGGCCAACTCGGCCATGGAGCGCTTCTTCCGGCGGCTGACCGGCAGGGAGCTGGAGATGGGACAGACGCCCTTCCGCTACTCGAAGCCGGAGCGCATCCAGCTCTGGATGGACCGGCTCGCCCTGGTGCTTGAGGGCCAGCGCCTGCGCTACGAGGAGGCGTATGAGGTGGGAGACGTCCGGATCGTGCTGGACGTCAGCCTCCACCCCATCCTGGCGGAGAATGGCCTGGCCGTGGGGGTGACGCTCTTCGGCCGCGACATCACCCAGCGCAAGGAGGCCGAGACGCGGCTGGGAGAGATGCACCGCACCCTGGTGGATGTGTCGCGCCAGACGGGCATGGCCGAGGTGGCCACCGGCGTGCTCCACAACGTGGGCAACACGCTCAACAGCGTCAACATCTCCACCACGCTCGTCACCGACCGGCTGCGCCGCTCCCGCGTCACGGGCCTGGTCAAGGCCACCGGCCTGCTGCGCGAGCACCTCGCGGATCTCTCCTCCTTCCTCACCCGCGACGCGCGGGGCCAGAAGCTCCCGCCCTATCTCATCGCGGTGTCCGACGAGCTGATGGAGGAGCGGGAGGCGATGCTCAAGGAGATGCAGTCGCTCGCCCAGAGTGTCGAGCACATCAAGTCCATCGTCAGCATGCAGCAGAAGCACGCGCGCTCGGCGGGAGCGGTGGAGCAGGTGGACGTGCCGCAGCTCATCGACGAGGCGCTGCGCCTGCACGCCGTGTCCTTCGAGCGGCTGGCCATCCGCATCGTGCGGGACTACGCGGACGTGCCGCACATCTTCGTGGACCGGCACAAGCTGCTGCAGATCCTCATCAACCTGCTGAGCAACGCGCGGCACGCGCTGGTGGACAGCGCGCAGGAGGACAAGTGCCTGCGCATCCACGTCGAGCGCGCGGGCGGGGGAGAGCAGCTGCGCATCGACGTGACGGACAACGGGGTGGGCATCTCGGCGGAGAACCTGGCGAGGCTGTTCACCCAGGGTTTCACCACGAAGAAGACGGGGCACGGCTTCGGCCTGCACATCAGCGCCCTGGCGGCCGAGGAGATGAAGGGGAAGCTGTCCTGCACCAGCCCGGGCCTCGGCCAGGGCGCCACCTTCACGCTCGAGCTGCCCGTGAAGGGGGAGAACGCCTAGCAACCACCGGACGAGCCGTGGACGGCCGTCGCCCACGGGAGACGGTCGGGGCTTCGCTCCCCACGGGAAGCGCTCCTGGCCAGCGCCTTGCACAGCCCGGGTCCGTCGCTCGCCTGCTGACCTGGAAACCCTGGCGGAAGGAGACCTCCCGCCCGGGCTTGTGGCAGGCCCCACTCCGTTCTACGTTTTCGTAGAGAGGTACCGCCATGGCCGAGACCCAGATTTCCGCGTATGTCTCCGAGACCACCAAGGAGCTCGTCGAGCGCTACGTGGAAGCGCATGGGATGAAGAAGGGCCGCCTCATCGAGGAGGCGCTCCTGCACCACCTCCAGGCCCTCCGTGAGCTGCCGGCGGACCTGATCATCCCGCCTCGAATCGTGGTGGAGCAGAAGACCTTCGAGCGCGTGGCGGCCTTGACCCGACGTCCACGCAAACCGACGAAGGCACTCCGCGCGCTGATGGATGGCAAGAAGCCGCGATAGCGTCCCGTGGCTCTCGAAATCCGCAGGCTGCTCCAGGAAGACGACCGCTCGGATTTCCGCTCGGGCAACGTCGACCTCGACCGGTTCTTCCAGCGCTACGCCGGACAGAATCAGTTCCGCCATCACATCGGCACGACGTATGTCGCGGTCGAGGATGGGACGATCGCCGGCTTCGTGACCGTCACGCCCTCTGAAATCACCGTGGCGGAGCTCCCCGTGCCGCGGCGCAGGAAGTTGCCGCAATACCCACTTCCCGTGCTCCGTCTGGCGCGGCTCGCCGTGGATGAACGGGCACGAGGGCGAGGTATCGGCAGTACGCTGCTGCGTGCCGTCTTCGTGCTCGCCCACCGCCTCGCGGACGACTTCGGTTGCCTCGGCGTCGTCGTCGACGCGAAGCCAGAAGCCGTCCCGTTCTACGAGAAGCTCGGGTTCATCGACCTCGGGGCCAGGGCCGGCCATCTCGGCGACAGGCCCGAGCCGAAACCAATGTTTCTCGAGCTGGGCGCCATTCCCAGACCGTCCGCCTCATGAAGCCCTGCCCACCCGCCCTTTCCCTGTAGGGACAGGGTCCAGCGCGGCACGCTCCGCCGACTCGGCTCTTTTCCCCCGTGGCCGAAGTGTCTACCTTCCGCCACGCCATGGACCGCCCCATCCCTGCCCTGCGCGCGAGCCTGGACGACTTCCTCGCCGAGCTGGCCTCCCTCCAGTACCGCCACGCCGCCGGCCTCGCCCCGGACCTCCCCCTCCGCGCGCTCTACGAGGACTCGCCCGAAATCGCCTCCCCCGAGGCCTTCGCCGCCGTCACCGAAGCCATCCCCAAGGCCCAGGCCAAGGGTGACTCGCTCGGCGTGCGCCGCCTCCGGCTGCTGCGCGACTTCATCGCCACCCAGCTCGAAGAGGCCCTCGCCGCCCCCGCCGCCGAGGCCCTCGCCCAACTCGAGGCCCGCGCCCGCCTCTCCGTGGACGACCAGACCCTCTCCTTCGGCGAGGCGCTCGGCCAGCTCCCCCAGGAGCCCGAGCGCGGCCGGCGCGCCCTCCTCGAGAGCGCCACCGGCGGCTTCCTCTGGGACAACCGGGGCCGCTACGGCGATCGCCGCGAGGCCTCCTTCCGCGTCACCGAGCAGCTCCGCGCCCCCCGCTACACCGCCCTGCGCGAGGACGTCTCCGGCATCGAGCTCGAGCCCCTCGTCGAGGCCGCCGAGCAGACGCTGCGCCTCACCGAGGACGCCTACCGCGACGTGCTCGCCTACGTCCTCAAGAAGGTGGAGCCCACGCTGCGTCCCCTCCCCTCGGGCCACGCGCGCCGGCATGACCTCCAGGCCGCCACCCAGGTGTCCTGGCTCAGCGGCTTCTTCCGGCGCGAGGACTCCATGCCCGCCGTCGTCCGCTGGCTCGGCGAGTGGGGCTTCCACCCGTCCGCCGAGGGCCGCATCCGCATCGACGACGAGGAGCGTCCCGGCAAGGCCTCCCGCCCCTTCACCGTCTCGGTGCGCGTGCCCGGTGAAGTGCGCCTCGTCCTCCAGCGCCGCGCGGGCCTGGATGCCCTGGGCAGCCTCCTCCACGAGTACGGCCACGCGCTCCACCACGCCCATGTGTCCGACCAGTTGCCGCTGGAGCTGCGCCGGCTGCAGGACGCCTCGGTGACGGAGGCCTTCGCCACCCTCTTCGAGCGGCTCCTCACCGACGAGGAGTGGCTCAAGCGCTACCTGCGCCAGCCCTCGGCCACGGCGCGCGACGCCTCGCGCATGGCCGCCTTCCAGGCCCTCACGGTGCTGCGCCGGCACTGCGCCAAGCTGCCCTACGAGCTGTCCCTGTACGAGCGCGGCCCCTCGCCCGAGCGGGCCGAGGAGTACGCGGATGCCCAGCGCCGCGCGCTCTTCGTCGAGGCGCATCCGGGCTTCTTCCTCTTCGACGTGGACCCCCAGCTCTACGTGACGCGCTACCTGCGCGCCTGGGCCCTGGAAACGCGGTTCACCGCGCACCTCACCGGGCGCTTCAACGAGGACTGGTGGCGCAACCCCACCGCCGGCCGCTGGCTCCAGGGCCTCTTCGCACGGGGCGGGACCGACGACGCCGAGGCGCTCGCCCAGGAGATTTCGGCAAAAGCCCTGACGCTCCCCGAGGCGGGTGCCCGCCTCGTGGCTCTGCTCGACCGATGAGCGCCGTCCCCTGGGAGGGCCCGGGGGACTACTTCTTCTTGCGCAGCGCGCGGACGATCTTGTCCTTCGTCGCGTTGGTGCCGGTGGCCGCCGCCTTGGGCTTGCTGGCCGAGCGCGTCTGGCCCGTGCGCTCGCGCATCGCCTTCATCAGCTGCATCTCGATGAGCAGCAGCTCGTCACCCAGCTGCTCGTTGTTGCCCGCGGCACGGGGAAGCGGCGCGCTCTTGCTGCCGGCGCCGGCACCATGCCGCAGCCGCAGCACCTTCTCCTCCTCGGACGTCAGGGTCTGCGTCTTCTCCAACGCGGCCTTGACCTCCTTGGACGTCACCGTCGTGCTGCTACCGACCTTGCGCTCCATCTCCGCTCCCTTGCAGTGGGTACCTGAACATCCGCTCATGTCGGATGCGTCCGGTCCGCAACCGTCGAGGATTCTAGAGATCGCAAGAGGAGGGTCAAATTTTCTTCCAACAGGCCGCTGCCTCCCTGTAGCGGCCTGACACCCGCGCGACACCTGGCAGGTTCAGTTGCCCTCTTCGTCCGCGGGCTCGTCCGACGGCTGCGCCGCCCCCGGCCCCGTGGCGCCCTCGGGCTTGTTCCGGGGAATCCCGAAGCGGTCCAGCGCGTCCGCGATGCCCTGCGGCTTGTCCGCGTCCGGCAGGAAGTTCTCCGGCGGCTGCAACTGGGGGTCCTGGCCGATTTCACTCAGCGCGGACTCGAGCACCATGCGCAGCTCGGCGGCGCCCCCGGCGTCGTTGGCGGGCACGGTGATGCGGCCATCCAGGCGCGTCTTGAGGACGACGGACGTCTCCTGGTCCACCAGCACCTCGCCCGTCAGAGACTTGGGCGTGCGGTTCTCGAAGAAGGCCAGGCGGCGCCGGGTGGTGTCGTCCCGGCCGCCCTTGGGCTCGGCCATCGCGGGCAGCACGGTGGGCGCGGTGCCCGTGTTGCCTTCTGGACCGAGCGTCACGTTGTAGCGCCACGCGGTGCGGCCCTCGTGGGTGACGGTGCCCTGCGGAGACAGCAGCAGCCGGCCCCGGAAGAGCGCGTCCACGTCGCGGATGGCGCCGGTGAGCTCGGTGCGGGTGCGCTCGGCGATGCCGCGGTCGCGCAGACGCTGGCGGAAGGTGCCGTAGCGGTTGCGGGCGTACACCTTGCCCCCCACGCGCATCACCTCCAGGCCCTGGTCCCGGCTGTTCTCCAGCACGCCGTGGAAATCTCCGCTCACACCACCCGGGCCGGCGCGGAAGGTGCGCGTCTCGGTGAGTTTGGTGGGGACGGTGCCCTGGGCGCCCGACCACTCGTAGCTGACGGTGGCCTTGAAAGTGTGAGGTCCCAGACGCTCGGTCACCTCGGCGGCGTCCATGGAGAGGATCCGGCGGGCCACGCGGGGGTTGTCCGCCACGTCCTCGGGCGGAAGCTTCTCGGCGGCCGAGGCCACCACCTTGGGCGGATCCTCGGGCGAGAAGATGCGAGCCTTGGCCGCCTTGTCGACGGGGTCCTGGCAGGCCACGGTGGCGAGCGCCAGGGTGGCGGCGAGGGCGAACTTGGGGAAACGGGTCACGACTCCTCCGGCTCCATGCGGGGTTGCCCAAATTACGGGGTGGGTGCTGGAGCGGCAAGGGACGGCTTGCGCGCGCCAATGTACGGGATAGAACGCCACCTATGCAGAACCTGCGTGACAAGCTCTTGAAGGCTGGCCTGGTCTCCGAGGACCAGGCCAAGAAGGCGGAGAGTTCCGCCCCGACCGCTCGCCGTCCGGCTCCGTCGCAGGAGGCCCGGCACGAGGGCCCTCCTGGCCGCCAGGATAGGGAGCCCCGTGAGCCCCGTGAAGCCCGGGGGCGCGACGAGCGGCCGCCGCGCCGCGAGGGCCGTGACGGTGGACGTCCTCCCCAGGGAGGTGGCCGTCCGCAGGGACAGGGTGGCCGCCCCCAGGGTGGCCCTCCCCGTGGCCCCGGGGGTGGGCGCCCGCAGGGTGGACGTCCCCAGGGCGGGCGGCCGGGCGGTGAGCCGTCGGGCGGCATCGTCCCCAAGCTGCCCCCGCTGCCGGGCTCCAAGGCCGCTCAGCGGATGGAGTCCAAGAAGCAGGTGGAGCTGGACCGCAAGCTGCGCGAGCTGGTGCTCGGCGGCCAGGTGCCCGTGGACGTGGGCGCCACCGTCTTCTACTTCATGACGCGCAAGGGGAAGCTGCGCCGCCTGGAGCTGACCGAGACGCAGGCCAAGCAGCTCGAGGACGGCACGCTCGGCGTGGTGGAGCGTCCGGAGCCCGCGCAGATCGAGCACTCGCTGGTGCCCGCCGCGGTGGCCGAGCAGATGTACGCCATCTCGAAGAAGTCGGTGCGCTTCCTCAACCGCAAGGACCTGCCCATCGGCTTCATGAGCGATGACCAGGTGAAGGAGCAGCAGGCCGCCGAGGCCCGCGGCGACGAGCCCGTGGACGAGGGCGGCGATGACGAGGCCGCCGAGGGCGAGTCCGCTCCCGCCGAGGCCGCCGCCGAGGGCACTCCGAGCCCCGAGGGCAGCTCCGAGCCCACGCCGTCCTGACCTCGCGTCCGGACCCCCGGGTGGTGACGGCTGTCACCACCCGGTGACTGGCGTCATCAGGCGCCCGGGCCCTCCGGTGGTGGCTGGAGTCACCAGGAGCGCCGGGGCGCTCGGGCCCTTCCCGAGCAATTCCGGGCGTTTGGCGAGGCCCGGGGCCCATGGAGCTGATTGGCACACCTGATGCTCTGGGGTGAGT
The DNA here is from genome assembly GCF_057119385.1 of Archangium sp. NCBI lineage: Bacteria > Pseudomonadati > Myxococcota > Myxococcia > Myxococcales > Archangiaceae > Archangium > Archangium sp. The sequence continues at coordinate 45,078 of NZ_DBNGVP010000006.1, forward strand.
ACGCCGCCCACAAGTGGGCGACTCCCTCACCACCCATCGGGGTCAACGCCATGAGCATCTCCTCCATCAAGGGCAGCGCGGTCGGTTCCTTCTCCAACGTGTCCCGTTCCTCCGGAGTAGGCGGTCCGCAGCAGACCCCCTCGGCGAAGCTGGAGGGCATCGTCTCCGACATCACCCAGAAGCTGGCCTCGGGCGACCTCAAGGGCGCGGTGGAGGGCATCAAGAAGCTGTGTGACACGCTGGGCGTGGACTCCAAGCACCTGCTCGGCGCGCTGGGCCTGGACGGGGCCGCTGGTGGCAAGGGTGGCGCCGAGGGCGCCAAGGGCGCCGAAGGTGCCGGGGGTGGCGAGGGCGCGGGTGGTGCCGAGGGCGCTTGTGGGGCCGGTGGCGGTGCGCCCGCCGCCGGTGGCGCCGAGGGCGGCGGCCTGCTCGAGCTGCTGAAGAAGCTGCTGCAGCAGAACCCGGAGCTGGCCAGGCAGCTGCTCCAGAATCCCGAGCTGCTCCAGCAGCTGGCGCAGAACCCGGAGCTGCTCCAGCAGCTGGCGCAGAACCCCCAGGCGCTGCAGTCCATGCTCGCGGGCGCCCCGCCGGAGCTGGCCGGCATCAGCCAGTTCCAGGCCGCCGCGCCCCCGGCTCCCGTGAGCCTCTTCTGAGCGCGCCGACGCTCAAGGCGCCACGGAAACAGCCTCGTACTGATTGGCATCCAGGATCTTCACGGGGCCCTCACCAGCCACTTCTCGCCAGCAAGACCGGCTGGAGCGAGATCCGTCAGGGCCTTCAGGAGTTCGGCTTCGACATCCGCGATCGCGGACGAGTCGCTGCACTTCATCCCCTCCCTTTGCACGGAGCCACAAGATTTCCTGAGAACCGGAACCATCAGGCAGGTGGTGCTCACTCATCAGGGCGTCCCAAGGTCAGATCTACTTGACCGTGCCTTGCCTGCTGTACGGCGCGCATCCAATCGTCCCAGACACCGGGATCCGCAGGCGTACCGTCTTCGAGCAGCGACATGCTGCCCAAAAAACCGCCCAGGTCGTCCGAGCCTGTCAGTTCATAGAGCCTTTCAAGGTAGGCGTACATCGCCGTGTATGCTTCCTTGATCGTGATCTTGTCATCCATGCGATGCCTCGACATCAGTTTCCGAACTCGGCATCGAATGCGGCGATTGCTTCTTCAGAAGTCCTGTGGGTCGGTCCATTCAAAGTCTTCATCTCGCCAGTCCTTGCGAGAGTTCAATCTTTCACCCAGTCTCGTGATGAGATCCTGGAGAGCCTCTATTTCTGTCCGTCCGAGTCCTGCCTCCCCATCGGGGATGCCATTGGCATTTTTTACACTCACAAATGCCGCGCATGTCGCGAATCTCGAAGACGTTGACTACCCGCGAAATGCTCGCGGCACCATGCAGATTGGTTGCCCTCCAATCCATCTGATTTCTCCCTTCTGGTCCGCTACAATAGGGGCGATGGCAAGGGCCGCTTTTCGTGGGGCAGGCGAATCTCGTTTTCCAGCCGGAGCCCGTCCGTCCAGTTCTTGGAGTCTTCGTTGAGCACCAGGTGCCCGCTGAGTCTCTGCAAAACGATGTGCTCCCCGTTGAAGAGCAGGACCCCATCTCGTCCATGCTCCAGCAGGAACATCGTCGCGCGCAGCATGATGCGATTTCCCTCCTCGTATTCGCCGCTATTGGGATTGAGTCGAAATCCCACGGACAGGTCTGGCCTGAAATGAAATGCCTCCTCAATCATGAGCTTGAAATCTTGATCTGGTTCAATCGCGCTGACCCATACTGCCGGCCCGAGTAGATGGGCATCATCGCCCCACTCAAGCCCGAATCTCTCTGCCATGAGTCGCAATACCTGCGCAGGTTTCAAGTCAGTTGATAGCTCAAGACTGTTGTCCAATCCCATGTGCTCCCCGCTTTGGTAGACCGGGTTCGTGGCATTCTGACTATGGAAAAGGATAGAAATATTGCCACTCTTGATGGCAATGACTTGCTTGAGTCCAGGAATCGGCCAATCCGAGAGTTGCTTCTTCATGACTTCGATCGTGACGCTCGTGTCGTCGAGGTTCAGGATGATTCTATCTGCCTGATCTCTGTTCACCTTCTGGTTCTTGAGGTTGGTCGCGATATTGCGTGCGCTTGGACTGTTGGGGGCATAGCAGTCGTAATACTCTCCGTTTATTCTGTAGTCGGGCTTCGTGCCGTTGGACTTGGGCGGAGGATTCTGCTCCACATGGTAGCCGTTGTCTGCGAGAGTTTGCGCCGACTCGTTCTCCCGCTCGATCGCTTTGATGTTTTCTGGCCTCTTGTCGTTGGCTCCAGGACGGGTTGGGTGTCCTGTCAAGCTCCCTTTGGCCCGCGAACTGCCGCCAATGCTGCCCCGAGCCGTCATCGCCACCGCGCCCGGCGCCAGGGCGATGGTGACGGTCTCGGCACTCACGGCGACCGTCGTCACCTCCCCCACCGCCGCGAGACGGATACCCACCTGCGTCTCCGCTTGTACGGCCGCCTGCATCGAGCCGGGCAGCTTCGGCACCTTCGCGGCCAGCCCTGGCGCCGTGTTGCCAATGGCCGCCATGGCCAGCATGGCGAATGCTCGTGCCGCGTTCCGGCCCATGAGCTTGCCGTACCGCTCGCCTGCTGCGCGCAGCTCGTTGAACGTGGTGGCCCGGTCCGCCTCGCCCATCAGCCGCTTGAAGCCCACGACGAGGCCCCAGAAGGTATCGACGCCCACGTAGGAGATGAGTGTTGCGGTCATCACCGCCGCGAGGCCCTTCGAGATCGTCACATCGGGAATGGAAACGAGAATCATGTACGTAGTCCAGGTCCAGAGGACCGCCGCCACCATGGCGTGGGGGTCGGCCATGTCCTTGAACGCCTCCAGCATCTCGTCCAGGACGGCGCCCTTGGCCAGAGCCAGGGCCAAGGCGAAACGGCCATCCCCGTTGACGGTGGGGCTTTCCGTCAGCAGGCGCAGACAGTCCCCGGGCCTGCCGGTGCGCTCGCACCAGCGTAGGTAGTCGCGCGTCAACTCCGCCTCCGGTGTTGTGGACTGCCCCTCCAGGTGCTCGCCCGGCTTGAGCGGAGTAAGGCGGCGGCTGGGGGGCTCGTACGTGTACGAACCGCTCCGCGCCTCCACCTCGAACAGCCGCCGGGCGGCTTCCTGGGGCCGAGTGGAGGGCCGAACATCCCGAGCCAGTTCCGACACGGCCTCCTCGAACTCGCCGCTGCCCAGCGCCACCGGCCTGGCGCCGGAACGAGGTGTGAAGACGAGGGTGTCGGTCTGGCCTGTGTCCAGGCGCACGACCCGGGACGCCGTGCCACACCCGACGAGGAGAGCCAGCATCACAACCGTGCAGCACAGCTTCATGGGGATTCCTCCTGGCCACCCCTCTATGGGTAGCCAGTCTGGAAGAATACCCAATGGGTACGGCAACCCCTGGAGCGGGGGTCACGGGAAGGTCACTCCGCCGAGGGTGACAAGCCGACCTCCGTTCTCGTCCCACAACTTGAGGGTGAAGGTGCCCCGCGCCTCGTGAGCCAGCAACTCCGTCTCCACCATCACGAGGCCCGACCCTCCCGGCGGAATGGGCGCGAGCTGCCACGCCTTCGCTTCCTTCACGTCCTGGCCCTTTCCCACCAGCAGTGCCGCATCCCTGGCCGTCCAGGGGGCCGTGCCGGGGTTGTCCATGACCATCGCCACGGCCACCCGCATCACGTCTTCGCCTTTTTCCCGGCGCGTGGTGGTGGAGCGGTAGCTGATGACGGTTGGCGTGAGGAGCGCGTTGGCCGAGGGTTTGGTGATGGTGCTCGTGAGGTTCTTGGCCAGGACGCCTTGCACGTTCAACGCGTACACGTTCAACAGCCCGCTGGCGATCAGCCCCGTGATGCCCAGCCCGCTTCCTTCCGCCTGCGTCCGTACCAACTCCGATTGGAGCTGCCGGATTCGGGCCTCCTTCTCCTTGACCTCTTGCTGGTAGTCCTCAACGGTGCGCCGGTTGCGGAAGACCTCCACCTGCCGCGCGGCCCGTGCCGGGTGGCCCACCAGCTCGAAGGTGGCGCTCGTTGGGGCGGCACCATCCGTGAAGCGCACCACCAGCTCGAGCCGTTCCCCGGGCCGGAGGTCTTTCGGGGGGATGACGGTGATGCTGCGCGTCCCCGTGGACACGTCCTCGAAACGCTCGCGCTCCTGCAACTCCACCGCACCCGGAGGCAACGGCGAGTCGAACCGGAAGGTGGTGGGAAGGTCGGGGCTGATGCACACCTCTGGCGCCTTGTCGGTGGGAGCCGCCAACAGCTCGATCCGGTGTGGCGACGCCTCACAGCTCGGAAGAGATGGCTGCGCGGTGGCGCTGGCATCCGCGAGGAGCGCCAGGAGCAAGAGCACGGCGGGGGACGAGGTGAGCACGGAGCGGGGACATCCAACAGATGGGGTAGAGACCGGAGAAGTGGGCCTCTACCACACCTTCCCTCCCGGTAGGGCACGAGGGATGCCAAGCCCCTGCTCGCGAACCGCTCGGACAGCTCTACTCGAACCGGCGCACCGCCTGCACGGCCATGGAGGCGAAGACCTTGGCGGTTTCCGGCCCTCCATCGGGCTCCGCTGGGACGCCCCGTTTACCCTCGTCCCCTGCCTCCAGGCAGACCTTGAACGTGTCCCCCGTGGGGGTTCGGGCCTCGGTGAAACGGGCATAGACGCGACCGTCTCCGAAAAGGAGCCGGCCGGAGAGGATGGTCCCCGTTGGCAGCTTCCACCGATCGCCCGGCACTCCACCGGGGACGCCCCCATAAACCAACCTCGCGGACGTGACGCCCTCGCGCACGGTGATGAATTTGGGGTCTTCGCGGGTGAAGGAGACGAGGCCCGTGCTCCCGATGCCGATGCCGAGAGTTTCGGTCATGGTCTCGACGGCACCGGCCGGGCACGGCTCGGCTTCGGGGGCGGGACGCACCTGGGCACCGGGACAGGCCATGTTGGCGGCAGCGGCGGCGCCGACACACCACTTCGCCACGGGTGAGAGGATCCCCTTCTGCGTCTTGTCCCCCTGGGGGCTGGGGGCCTACGGCTTCTTCAAGGCGTCGTCCTTGGAGCGCGTCACCAGCGAGGCGACGACCGCAGGGGTTTTCTCCACCGGGAGCGGAGCTGCGGCCTGCTCAATTTCCGGCGGCGGCCACGAGGGCGCCACTTCCTGACCGAGAAGCGACCTCAACGTCGGGGAAGGCGAGGACGACGCCACGGGTGTGGGCTGGGGCTCTGGCTTCCTCCGCTCCGAGAGCCACCACCCCACCAGGGCCACGCTCACCAGCACGGCCATCCACACCACCGCGCGCCGAAGCGCCTGGAGCGCCATGGCCTGCACGGGCACGTCCGCCACCGTGGCCGGAGTCGGTGTCGCCGGGATGGGCTCCACGGGTGGCGCGGCAGCCTCGGGCTTCTCCTTCCGTGCTGCGGCCCCCCGCCGGCCTCTCCTCGGTAGACGGGGACCGTCATGCAGGGGCACCCGCCAGGAAGCATCCGCACGAGCCAGCAGGTGCATCAGCTCCTTCCCCAGCTCCAGGACGCTCGGGTAACGCTTCTCCGGCCTCTTCTCCAACAGCTTCATGCACAGGTCACTCACCACCTGCGGCACGTTGGGGTTGACGATGTGCGGCGGCAGCGGCTCCTTGTTGATGACGGCATTCACCGAGGCCGCGTCATCCCACGCCACCTCGAAGGGGAAACGACGGGTGAGCAGCCGGTAGAGCACCACGCCCAGCGCGTATTGGTCGTCCGCCTTCCCGGGCCGGTAGGTGACTTTCCGCTCGTTCCAGTGCTCCAGGCCGAAGCGCCACGCCTCCGGGCTGCGGTAGTGGGGCGTCCCCGGGGGAACATACCCTCGGTGATGGTGGTCTGCCCCTCACGCTTGGCGGCCCCGAAGTCCAACAGCACCGGCTCCCCGTCGCTGTCGCGCACGATGATGTTGGCCTCCTTCACGTCCCGGTGGACGACGTTCTCGTCATGCACCACGGCCAGCCCCCGCGCCACACCCACCCTCTTGCCCATCACGGCCAGCGTGTCGGGGTTCTCTTCCCAGGCCCACACATCGAGCGGGCGGCCCTCGACGTACAGCATCTTCAAGCAGAAGAACTCGGGCAGCACGGGCGGCCAGTAGCTGAAGCCCACCTGCCGCACGAGGTTCTTGTGCTGGAAGTACATGGCGAGGGTGCCCTCGCGCTCGGCCCACTGCCTGGCCCGGTGGAGCGGGACGAACTTGAGGGCCAACAGGGTGCCACTCAGCTTGTCCCGTGCCCGGTACACGGTGCCGTAGCCCTGGGCGATGATGGTTCCCGGGTGGATGCGTTCCTGGCACCCGTAGCCCCGCGCGAAGAAGGCGGTCAATGGGTCCCTGTGTTCTTCGGTCTCCGTTGCTGGCGTCGATCTACGAGCGCCCCGGATGACCTCGGTGCGCGTGTCGCCATTGGGCTCGCGCTGGGCACTCGGCCAGGGGCTCGGCGCAGTTCATGGCACTGAACGTGCCGCACGCCCATGCGTCCTGGGTGGCTCAATCCACGTGAACCACGCTGTCAGTCCGGCTGAGTCCCCGGCGACTTCGGAGGCAGTGCGTGGCCACGGGGCCCTGGGGACCCGGCTCACCGGGCTGGCCTTGCGGTCCCAGCGGGCCCGGTACACGCGGAGACAAGGACGACGAGCAGGAGGACGGTGGAGCGGAGGAGCATGGGCGCGGAGAAGACTCCGCCACCCGCTCGCGAATCGAGGCCGCTCCCCCGCCCTACAGCCTGCTACCGGTTGAAGTGCGAGGCGATGACGCTCGCCACGCAGCAGGTGAGCTTCTTGCCGGTGGGGATGTGCAGGTACTCGTTGGGCCCGTGGGCGTTGCTGTTGGGACCGAGCACGCCGGTGATGAGGAACTGGGCCTCGGGGAAGCGCTTGCCGAGCATCTCCATGAACGGGATGGTGCCGCCCTCGCCCATGGCCATGAAGGGCTTGCCGAAGAAGGCGCGCGAGGCCTCGTGCGTGGCCTGCTCCAGCCACTTCTCGAGCGGCGGCGCGTCCCAGCCGGCGCTGGTCTTCTCACCCTCGAACGTCACCTTCGCGCCGTAGGGCGGATCCGCCTCCAGCGTCTGCTTGAGGGCCTGGATGGCCACCTTCGGGTCCACCCGCGGAGGGATGCGCACGGACAGCTTCACCGCGGTGTAGGGGCGCAGCACGTTGCCCGCGCTGCCCAGGGCCGGCATGCCGTCCACGCCCGTGACGGAGAGCGCCGGGCGCCACGTGCGGTTGAGGATCTGCTCGGCGCGGTCCACCGTCATCGGCCGGGAGCCGGGCACCCAGGGGAACTTCGAGTACACCTCCTCGCCCAGCACCTCGGCCACGGCGGCGGCCTGCTCGCGGCGCGCCTGGGGGATGTGGACCTGGAGGGCGTCCACGCGGATGCGACCCGTCTGCTCGTCCTCCACGCGCGAAAGCACCTGGCGCAGAATCCGGAACGACGAGGGGACGATGCCGCTCGCGTCGCCCGAGTGCACGCCCTCCTCGAGGATGTCCACGCGCAGGTTGCCGGCGAGCAGCCCGCGCAGCGAGGTGGTCATCCACAGCTGCTCGTAGTTGGCGCAGCCGGAGTCCAGGCACACCACGAGCGACGCCTTGCCGATGCGCGGCGCCAGGTGCTCGATGTACGCGGGCAGGTCATAGCTGCCGCTCTCCTCGCAGGCCTCGATGATCACCACGCAGCGCGCGTGCGCAATCCCCTGCTCCTTGAGCAGGCGGATGGCGGCGAGCGAGCCGAACGCCGAGTAGCCATCATCCGCGCCACCGCGGCCGAAGAGCTTGTCGCCCTCGCGCACCGGCTCCCAGGGGGAGAGGCCCGCGCGCCAGCCGGTCATCTCCGGCTGCTTGTCCAGGTGGCCGTAGAGCACCACGGTGTCCTCCCCGGAGCCGGGGATGTCCATGTAGATGACGGGGGTGCGCTCCTCGCCCTTCTCGTTCTTGAGCGTCACCACCTCCACCTTCAGCCCGGGGATGTGCTTCGCCTGGGACTCGCACCAGCCGGCGATGAGCTTCACCGCCTTGTCCATGTGCCCCTTCTTCGCCCAGTCCGGCTCGAAGGCCGGGGACTTGTTGGGGATGCGGATGTAGTCGTGCAGCTTCGGGAGGATCTCCTCCTCCCAGATGCGCTCGGACGAGTGGGCGGCGGTCGCGGTGTTCAGCCGGGGGCTGGTGCTCATGGGAAATGGCTCCGGGTTCAGACGGAAGGCTCCTCCATGTACACCACCCGGCGCCGCAATGGGCGGGCCTGTCCATGACGCAAGGCGGCACGCTGGGTAGGTCGCTCACTTCCCAACCCTGGAAATCCTGTTCCCACCCCGGGACGGGCCCGTCTGGAGCTCACGGCGCGGCGGCCGGCAGGGTGAAGAAGAAGGTGCTGCCCGCCCCCACCTGGGTCTCCACCCAGAGGCTGCCCCCGTGCGCCTCCACGATGCTCTTCACGATGCTCAACCCGAGCCCCGTTCCCCGCTCGCTCACGCCGGAGGCCCGCCAGAAGCGCTCGAAGAGGTGCGGCACGTCCTCGGGCGCGATGCCCGGCCCGTTGTCCTTCACCGAGAGGCGCACCATCCCATCGATCTTCCGGGCCCGCAGGGAGACGGTGCCACCCGAAGGGGTGAACTTGATGGCGTTGCCCACCAGGTTGCCGAGCACCTGCAGCACGCGCTCCCGGTCCGCGCGCACGGAGGGCAGCCCCGGGCTCACCTCCATCACCAGGTCCTGGGACTTCTCCAGGGCGAGCGGCCGGAGCACCTGCGCCGCCTGCCGGAAGAGCTCGTCCACCGGCCAGGGCTGGAGCGCCAGCGGCATGGGCATGCCCTGCATGCGCGCCCGGTCGAGGATGCCGCCGATGAGCTCCCTCATCTGCCCCGCCGCCAGCAGGATGTTCTCCAGATGGCGGCGGCCCTGACGCCGGCGCTCGTCCCCCGGCGGACGCGCGGCATTCAGCAGCATCTCCGCGTTCATGCGCACCACGAGCAGGGGCGTCTTGATGTCGTGGGAAACGACGGCGAGCAGCTCCTCGCGCCAGCGCACCGCCTCCTGCGCCTGCTGGAAGAGCAGTGCGGCGTCCACCGCCGCCGCGATGCGCTGGGCCAGCGACTCGAAGAGGGTGACGTCCGCGGGGCCATAGCGCTCCGGCCGCGCGGAGATGAGGCTCAGCACCCCGAGCGTACGGCCCCGCACCCGGATGAGCAGACGGAGGTTGGAGGGAAAACCGGTCCACTCCGCCCGCTCCACCGGCGCCAGCCCCTCCGGCAGGTGCTCGGGGCTGGCCGGCATCGCCACCCAGGGATGAGAAGCGAGCACCTGGCCCACGAAGGACGCACTGCCGAGCGGGTGGCCCGCGGGCTCCACGGCCATCATCGCGATGCGCTCGGCGCCACTGGGACCCAGCAGATCCATGGCGCAGCAGTCGGCCCACGTGGGGACCAGCAGGCGCGCGAGCTGGGGAAGCGAGATGCGGTAATCCAGGGAGCCGGCCAGCAGGGCGCTCGCCTCGGCCATGAAGGCCTGGCGCCGGTGGGCCTCCTCCGCCGCCTGATGCGCCAGGCGCTCGCGCTGCAACAGGTCGCGTTGGACGCGCTCGAACAACTCCGCGCGCTCGCGCAGGCGCACCTCGCGCCGCAGGGCGTAGTGCCGGTCCAGGGCCAGCGCGAGCTGGTTGGCCACCGCGTCGAGGAAGGCGAGCCCCTCCTCGGCGAGCACCCCGGACGGCTCCACCTGGAGCATGCCGAAGGTGTGTCCCTTGGCCACGAGTGGCAGGGTGATGAACGCCGGCTCGGCCCGCCCGGGAGGCGCCGGGACGGCCCAGGAGCCCACGCCCTCCAGCGCCTCCCCCAGCTCGTGCTGGGGCTCCACCCCCGTCGCGCCCACCCGCCAGGCATACGTGGAAGCGGCCTGCTCGACGGCCTCGGTGAGCCGCGCGGCCGGCACCTCCTCCGCGCGCCAGACCCTCAGCACCGGACGCTCCGGCACGGCCTCGCCCCCCGCATCCAACCCCACCCACAGCAGCGCCGTGCACAACCGGTGCGCCTGGGAGGCGAGCGCCATCACCTCCGGGAAGGTGCGCTCCTCCCCCTCGAAGGCCGCGAGCCGCTTGCTGATCTCATACAGGTAGTCGAGGTGACGCCAGGCATGCTCGCGTTCACGGAAGAGCTGGGACGGACCCGGCCCGGCATTCCTTGGGCTGCCTTCCTCCACGGCACGACCTCCTGACGGTGTCCACGTTTGGGACCCGGCCCCTTCTTGGGGCTGCTGGGACAAGGTGGGGGCGCGATCTCGGACATGCCACCCAGCCGCATGCCTCCCTCACCGATCCGGATGCGATGGCTCGTCCGATCGTGAACGCTGCCGCGGAAGAAGCTCAACTGAAGGCGTCGTAGCCGGTGATGGCCTTGCCGAGCACGAGCGTGTGCACCTCGTGGGTGCCCTCGTAGGTGAAGACGCTCTCCAGGTTGAGCATGTGGCGGATGGGCGGGTAGGAATCGGTGACGCCATTGGCGCCGTAGATGCTCCGGGCCACGCGGGCGATCTCCAACGCGGCCTTCACGTTGTTGCGCTTGGCGAGGCTCACCATGGCGGGGGTGGCCTTGCCCTCGTCCTTGAGACGCGCCAGCCGGAGGGAGAGGAGCTGCGCCTTCACGATCTCTTGCAGCATGTCCGCCAGCTTCTCCTGGGTGAGCTGGTAGGCGGCGATGGGCTTGTCGAACTGGCCGCGGGTGAGGGAGTACTCGCGAGCACCCTCGAAGCAGGCGATGGCGGCGCCGGTGACGGCGAAGGCGATGGTCATCCGCGCGGAGTTGAGACAGGACAGGGGACCGCGCAGGCCGGTGACACCGGGGAGCACGTTGGCGTCGGGCACACGCACGTCCTGGAAGGACAGCTCACTGGTGGTGGAGGCGCGCATGGAGAACTTGCCGGGAATCTCGCGGGCGGAGAAGCCGGGCATGCCCTTCTCGACGAGGAAGCCGCGGATGGACTCGGGGCCGCCCTCGTCCGTCTTGGCCCAGACGACGGCGACGTCGGCGATGGAGCCATTCGTAATCCACGTCTTGGAGCCGTTGAGGATCCAGGAGTCGCCATCGCGGCGGGCGCGGGTGCGCATGCCACCGGGGTTGGAGCCGAAGTCTGCCTCGGTGAGCCCGAAGCAGCCGATGAGCTCGCCGCGGGCCATGGCGGGGAGGAAGCGCTGCTTCTGCGCCTCACTGCCATAGGAGTGGATGGGGAACATGCAGAGCGAGCCCTGCACGGAGGCGAAGGAGCGCAGCCCCGAGTCCCCGCGCTCGAGCTCCTGGAGGATGAGGCCGTAGCTGACGGTGTTGAGGCCGGCGCAGCCGTAGCCCTGGAGGTTGGCGCCGAACACGCCCATCTCGCCGAGGCGGGGCACGAGGTGGGAGGGGAAGGAGCCCTCGCGGAAGTGCTTGCCGATGATGGGGAGGACCTCGGAGTCGACGAAGCGGGCGACGGTGTCGCGGGCGGCCTTCTCGTCGGGGGAGAGGAGGTCATCGATGCGGAAGAGGTCGGTGATGTCCGCGCGAGGCATGGGGAGTGTCCTCCAGGAGTGGGCGGGGGCTGGGGGCTTGTATCACCGAGGGGACCCGGGGAACGAGGTCCGGGTAAGGTGGGGGACCATGACGACGACCCAGAAGACGGCAGTGGTGACGGGCGCGAGCCGGGGAATCGGCAAGGCGCTGGTGCAGGCGTACGTGAAGGAGGGCTACCAGGTGTGGGCGCTGGCGCGAGCGGCGGAGGCGTTGGAGGAGCTGGCGCGCGAGTCGGGAGGGGCGGTGAAGCCGCTGGCGGTGGACGTGGCGGACGAGGGAGCGGTGCTGGCGGCGAGCAAGAAGATCCTGGAGGCGGGAACGCCGCGGGTGTTGGTGAACAACGCGGGGATTTCGGTATCGGCGCCGCTGCACAAGACGACGACGCAGGATTACCGGCGGGTGATGACGGTGAACGTGGAGGCGCCGTTCCTGTTCTGCCGGGAGTTGATTCCGGCGATGGCGGCGGCGGGAGGGGGCCGGGTGATCAACATCGGGAGCATGGCGGCGACGAGGGGGGTGAAATACACGTCGGCGTACTGTGCGTCGAAGCACGCGCTGCTGGGGCTGACGAAGTCGCTGGCGGTGGAGTGGGCGCGTAAGAACGTGACGGTGAACATCGTGAATCCGGGCTGGGTGGAGACGGACATGCTGACGAACGCGAAGGCGGCGATCTCGAAGAGCACGGGCCGCTCCGAGCAGGAGGCGCACGCGGCGTTGGCGAACATGAACGCGATGGGGCGGGTGATCCAACCGGAGGAGGTAGCGGCGCTGTGCCTGTTCCTCAGCTCGGACGCGGCGGCGACGATCACGGGAGCGGCCTACAACATCGACGGTGGCGAGGCGGGGTGAGCCCGTAGTCCCCAATATCCCCTCGCCCTCCGGGAGAGGGACGGGGTGAGGGTATCGAGTCCCCCGGGTTCCCGTCCGTGAATGCTCCCTCTCCCTCTGGGAGAGGGCTGGGGTGAGGGAATACGGAGCACCCCGTGCAGCCCCCGAGCCTGTCACAACTCCGGGCCACGCTCACGGAGCCGTCGCGTCCGCCTCGGGAGCCCGCACCTGAACCGGTACCGGAGCCGCACCCGCCGGCCTGTCCCAGGAGCCGTTCTCGCACTGGAGCAGGCGATCGAAGATGGCGAGCGCCTGAGGAGAACCCGAAGCGCGGAGCTTCTCCTGCATGCCGATGTTGATCAGCTCCATGTAGAGGCGCTCGACATAGGCCACGGCCTCCTCCGTGCGCGGCATCGAGCTCTTGAGGTTGTCGCGCACGGACAGCTCGGGGAGGAACCCCAACTTCCCCACGAGCGACTCCACGACATGCCGCTGATCCGGGCGCCCGCCGCGCAGCACCTCCATGATGGGCGAGGACAGGAAGCGGCGCCGGTCCTTCCGGGTGGCGCGCCGCTGCAACCAGGCCTCCGAGGTGGAGATGGGCAGGTCCGTGGTCTCGCCATCCACCTTGGCGAACGCGTGGGCCTCCGCGTAGCTCACCCGGCCATCCCCGTCGTAGTCGGCCGAGGCCACCGCCTTCCCCGTCCGGCCCAGCCCGCTGAGGCCCGCGAAGAAGCTGGAGCTGTAATCCTTGTAGTCCGCCTCATCCACCTCCGGCGTGCAGCCCACCGAAGGCAGGAAGTCCACGGTGGCGAAGAAGCCACAGCGGGGCTGGGCCACCACGGGCCGTTTGGGATTGGCGTCCTGGTAGATGAAGTTGGCGAACGAGCCAGCGTAGCACTGGGACATCACCGTGACCACGGGCGTGGTGCTCGGGAGCCGGTTGAGGAAGAGGCCGAAAGCGCGCACCGTCAGCGTGTCCCCCTCCCAGAGCGCCAGGTGGTTGTTGTTGCGATGCCGGCTGTTCAAGCCTCCGTGCCCCGTGAAGTAGATGAAGGCCGGCTGATGGGGCGTCTCGCGGGCGCTCTGGTCCACCCACTCCAGGAAGCGCTCCAGCGTGGCCGGGCCCTTCAGGTGGGGAATCTCCGGGACCTTGAACTGCTCGCGCGCCTTCTTCCCGGCCTTTTCCTCGAGGTAGCGCACCGTGGCCTGCCCATCGTTCCCGTTGGCGAAATAGACGGAGGCGGAAGCGGGCTCGAGCCCATGCGCCTCGAGCGTCCGCTGGAAGTAGCGGACATTCTTCTCCAGGGCGATCTCATTGCTGGAGGGCTCGCCCCCGCCACCCAGCACCAGGAGGTTGGAGGCGCGGGGAGGCGCGGAGAGTGGCACCAGGGACGCCCCGTGCTCGGAGGACTCGATGTCCTTCTCGTGCTCGGGAGCGGGCTCGGGCCAATCGGCGAGTCCGTCCACGTCCTCCTCCTCCTGCGCGACGGGAACACGGGCGCACCCCTGCACCCCCATGCACCACAGCACCACCACACCACTCCGGGCCCAGAATCCAAGCGACATGGCCGGGAGTCTACCGCAGCGAATCCAACGCTTCCGCCCCGGGCGGGCGAAACCGTTCTCCGCGAAGCAGGAGGCGCGCTAGCACCAAACGCCGAATGAGGCGGGGACGGGTAGCTTGCAGTGTTCCGCTACTTGGAGCAGGCGGAGCAGGCGGCGCTCGCGCGCGGCTTGAGGCCCCACTTGCGAGCAGACAGAGAAAGAGACT
>NZ_DBNGVP010000007.1:0-3380 GCF_057119385.1 Archangium sp.
ACGGATTCTTCAGCAGCGCCCAGCGGCTGTGTTTGAGCGCCTTGCCCTCCGGGCTCCCCGCCTGCTCGCGCACCTCTTGCCGGCGCACCGTGTCCAGCGCTTCGTTCGCCAGCTTCTGCACGTGGAATCGGTCGAACACCTTGCGCACGTGTGGGGCCCGGTTGCCCACCGCCTTGCTGAAGGCCGCCGACAGGTCGAGGGTGGCGTGCGTCAGCTCCTTCGTCCTCTCCTCTCCCAACTCGTCGAAGAAGCCGTTGAGCGTCTCTTCGTTCTTCCCCTCCGCCACCCAGACGACTCGCGAGCGCAGGTGGTCCACCACCAGACTCACGTACTGGTGCCCGGCTCTCCAGCCCAGCTCGTCCACCCCAATGACTTGCAGCCCCTCCAGCCGCCCTGGCGACAGGCGCTCCTCCACCACCCGCTCGATGATGGTGCCCACCGTGCGCCAGTTGATGCCTGGCAACCGGCAGATGGACGACTTGTCCAGCCGTTGCGCCTGCCAGGCCACCCACTCCTCGAAGGCGTGCGTGAAGCTCGAGCCGTGCGCCGCCCACGGCACCCGCTCCACCCTCACTCCATGCTCCCGGCAGCGCACCCGGCGCGGGGCGTACCGCAGCCAGAAGATGGTTTCTCCCAGCGCCAGGTGCCGCCACAGGCGCCCGGGTTTCGTGTCGTAGCCTGGAGCGGGCCGGCCGCACACTCCACAGCGCGGCTTGCGCTGGCGCGGGCGCACCTGCACCACCACTCCTCCGGGCTCCATCCGCACCCCGCGCACGCTCATCCCCTGGATGCGCAGCACGCGCCCCATCACCTCCCCCACACTCGGCCCCGCCACGCCCCGCCTCCCCGCCAGCACTCGCAGGGGCGGCACGCATTGCAACTCCGCGACCAGGGCTGTTGCCAGAGTGACAGCCGCCTCTTCCGACCGCTCCTCTCCCGTCCCTCACCGGAGACCCTCCGTCCACCGTCGAGCGCCCACCTCAGCTACAGAAGATCCACAATTCGCAATAGGGCCTAACCTCCTAGAATCACAGGCCCTTTCAACAAAACTCATCGTATCCCTCGCCCAGAGGGAGAGGGGACGTCGCGAGGGGATGTCACTCAGCTGCGGTAGTCCGCGTTCTCGCTGATGTACTCGTGGCTCCGGTCCGCGCCGAGCACCGTGCAGGCACCCGGGCCGCCACCGAGGTCCACGTCGATCTCCACCGAGCGCTCGTGCGGAGGGAACGTCACCTGCGGGCGGAAGGTGAGCCCGTCCGCGGGAGGCACGCTCGTATAGAGCTCTGCGCCCTTCATGTGTGCCACCAGGGCCTTCTCCGCCTCGTTGTCGAGCCGGAAGGCGCCGTGCTCCATGATGACGCGGCCGCCCATGCGCAGGGTGCAGCGCGACAGGTCCACCTCGGGGTGGTGCGCGCCCACGTACTTGCCGATGGCCGCCACCAGCCGGCCCACGTTCGGGTCATTCCCGTTCACCGCGCACTGGAACAGCGGCGAGTTCACCACCGACTTGCCGATGCCCCGGGCCACGTCCTCGCTCGGCGCGCCGTGCACGCGCACGCGCATGACGTGGTGCACGCCCTCGCCGTTGCGCACGATGTCCTCGGCCAGGTCGGCGCACACCTGCTCGAGCGCGGCCTCGAACTCCTTCAGGCTGGGGCAGGGCACCTTGCGCGAGGACAGCAGCGCCACCGTGTCCGACGTGCTCGTGTCGCTGTCCACGCTGATGCAGCCGAACGTCCGCGCGGACACCGAGCGCAGCGCCGCGCGCAGGGCGTCTCGCGGCACGTCCACGTCCGTCATCAGGAAGACGAGCATGGTGGCCAGGTTGGGCTCGATCATCCCCGCGCCCTTGGCGATGCCCACGATGCTCCCGCTGCCCACGGAGGCGCGGCGGACCTTGGCGTACAGGTCCGTCGTCATGATGCCCTCGGCGGCGGGCAGCACCGAGCCGCCCGCGAGCGACGAGACGGCCTGGGGCACCGCCTCCACCATGGCGTCCACCGGCAGCCGCCAGCCGATGACGCCCGTCGAGCAGGGCAGCACCTGCGAGGCGCTCAGCCCCAGCTTGCCGGCCACCGCCGCGCACAGCCGCTCGGAGGCCTCGACACCGCCGGGCGCGCACACGTTGCTCACCTTGTTGTTCACCACCACCGCGCCCAGCGTGGGCTCCTCCAGCCGCTTGCGGCCGAGCACCACCGGCGCTCCCGGGAAGGCGTTCTTCGTGAACACCGCCGCGAAGGCCGGCGTCGGCTCGTCGAGCACCACCAGCGTGAGGTTCATCTTCGCCGGCCTGGCCACCTCGGCGGGCATGAACTCGAAGCGCGTGCGGCCGACGCGGAAGCCGCGGGGCAGGGCGGACTGCTGCTCCAGCCAGCTCCGGTGGGCGTCGGCGGACGGGAAGGTCAGGTGCGTGCTGGGAATGGCGGTACCTCGCTGCGAGGAGAAAGGCGCTTGGTGCCGCAATCCGGGGCGCGAATCAATGGGAGAGATGCCCGTCCGCCCCCTCCCCGGCCAGGAACTTGGACGTCTCGCCCCCTTGCTGGTTCAGTGGGTCAAACGAGGGTCCATCGAGCGCTCGTGGGCGTCGTCCGGAGGGTCCCCGGCCGATTCCCTCGGCGTCCACGGCAGCTCCAGGGTGAACGCCGCGCCCTGGCCGGGCCCATCGCTCTGGGCATACAGGCTGCCTCCCATGGACCGGGCGAGCAGCGCGCAGCTGTGCAGCCCGAAGCCGTGGCCGTCCGTCCTGGCGGTGAATCCATACTGGAAGATGCGCAGCATGTTCTCCGCGGGGATGCCGATGCCGTTGTCACTCACCCTCACCTGGAGGCTCTGCCCCAGGTCCCGGATTCGCACCTCCAGGCGCCGCTGGGGCGGGGGGGGCGGCCATCAACGCATGCCGACGACCAGCAGCCGGACGGTCTCTCCGCGCAGCACCGAATCACCGGTGCCAGCAGGGGCGCTCGAGGCCTTGGGTGTGGAGCGGGTGGAAAGAACAATCCCGGTGAGCACCACAATGGCCACGACGGCCGTGGACAGGAACATGAGGAGCCGGCGAGGGGCACCTCGAGTGCCACGGGGCCTCGCGGCTTCCGTGTGGGCTGCCCGGGTGCGACTCCATGTGAGGAGTTGCGTTTCGCGGGACCGCATTCTCGCAATTGCTCTCAATCTCACGAACACCATCACACGAGCGTCACAGGAATCGTCAAGGACGGTTTTCCATGCGCCCGTCTACCCAACCCCGCCGGAAAAGAATGGGTCTTCGGTACGTCGAGTGGGCAGGGCCGAGGACCAGAGGCCGTGCGTATGGGGAGGATTTGGGGTTCACGGGTGTGCGGAGCCGAGCGATGGTCATGGGACGCAAGTCCCCGCGAGAGCTCGAG
>NZ_DBNGVP010000008.1:0-52759 GCF_057119385.1 Archangium sp.
AGTCTCTTTCTCTGTCTGCTCGCAAGTGGGGCCTCAAGCCGCGCGCGAGCGCCGCCTGCTCCGCCTGCTCCAAGTAGCGGAACACTGCAAGCTACCCGTCCCCGCCTCATTCGGCGTTTGGTGCTAGAGCAGCACCCCCGAGCGGACTTCAACCTGCGCTACCTGATCACCAGCGTGGGACATCATGGACACCAACCCCAGGTGCTGGAGGAGGAGGCGCAAGGGGGAGCCTTCAGCTACGGCAACTCCTTCACGTGCATGTCGGCCCAGGTTCCCTTCCGGCCGCCGAGGACGACGAACCGGCCCGTCGTGCGCGGAGTTCAGACAGCCACCGTCGTGGGCCCCGCAGGCGAGGAGATCCACGTCGACGAGCATGGGCGGGTGAAGGTGCAGTTCCACTGGGATCGGGAGGGCAAGCACGATGACAAGAGCTCATGCTGGGTGCGCGTGAGCCAGCCCTGGGGCGGCGAGATGTGGGGCGCCATGTTCATTCCGCGCATCGGCCAGGAGGTTGTTGTCGACTTCATCGAGGGAGACCCGGACCGGCCACTCATCACCGGGCGGGTATACAACGGGCTCAATCCCACGCCCTACCCTCTTCCCGAAGAGAAGACCAAGAGCACCTTCAGGACGAACACCTCCCCGGGTGGTGAGGGCTTCAACGAGCTGCGCTTCGAGGACAAGAAGAGCCAGGAGCAGGTCTTCATCCACGCGCAGCGCAACATGGATGTCCACGTCAAGAATGACTCCATGGAGAACATCCTGCACAACCGCCACCAGACCATCGGAAGCAACGGGAAGGATGGGAAGGTGGGTGACCAGAACGAGCTGATCTATCGGGACAAGAGCCTCAAGGTACACCGTCACAGCCAGGAGCACATTGGCGGGGATCTGAAGCTGCATGTGGGCGGTATCGACGGTGAGGGCAATCAGGACGTCATCATCGAGGCCGTGCGCAAGGAGAAGGTGGGTGCGGACAGCCACCTCACGGTGGGCGCCAACCGCAATGAGAAGGTTGGAGAGACCTGGTCCATCACCGTCGGGCAGGATCTCCAGGTGAAGGCGGGTGCCAACCATGCGCTGGAGGCGGGACAGGAGATCCACCTCAAGTCGATGAACATCATCATCGAGGCGGGCGCGGGACTGACGCTCAAAGGGCCAGGCGGCTTCATCACCATCGACGCGGCGGGGATCTCCGTCTCCGGGACGATCATCAACCTCAACAGCGGAGGCGCGGCCCTGAGCGGCAGCGGAGCCTCCCCCACCGAACCGGCGCTGCCCGCGGAGGCGCAACCCGTCGAGCCGACCCCCGCCGACAAGGGGCGTCCGTAAAACCCGGGAGGAGGCACGACAATGGCGAGGAAGAACGCGGTGGAGCGGCGGCTCGAGCTGCTGCACGACCAGTGGACGGAATTCGCCCAGCAACCCGAGGCACGCCTGCTGCGCTGGGTGGTGGAGCCGGACGAGGTGCGGATGGTGGAGGCCTTTGTCCGCAAGGAAGAGGATGAACGGACGGGGGAGTGTCCGGACCTCTTCATGCGATTTGACGAGCCCTTCGAGGACGCGGAGCGGTACGGGCACTCGCTGCGTGAGGCGATGGTGAAGCGGCTAGAGGAGAGCCGGGCCGGGTTGGAGAAGGAAGGGGCCGTGTGGCAATGCCCACCGGTGGTGGAGCGCGACACAGGCCTGGAGTCCTTCCTGCGGGCATGCGGCTCGCTGCGCCACCACTACGAAGGGGTGTGCGAGCATCTGGTGGCGGTACTGGTGCCGGCGCGGGTGGAGGAGGCGAATGCCTGGCGGAAGTGGCTCGGCGGCGCAGTGCAGCAGCTCCAGGGTCCGCACGTGCGACTGGTGGTGCTGGACGATGCGCGCACGCGGGAGCTGGAACCGCTGGCGAAGGACCTGCCGGGCAAGATCGTGACAGTGGCGGCGAGGCTGGACATGGCTCGGGCGATGGAGGAGCTGTCACAAGAAGCGGGACACCTGGACACGCCAGGAGGGCGCTTCCGCGACCTCCTCGTGCGCATGAGCACCGCGGCCACCAAGGGGGACGTGGGCAAGGTGGAGCGGCTGGGAGAGCAGGCCGTGGCACTGGCCAGGGAGCAGGGCTGGCACCCCCTCGCGGTGGCTGCGCACTTCGTGGTGGGCGGCGCGCTGCTGGGCACGAAGCGGCACCAGGAGGCGCTTGCCCACTACCAGAAGGCAGAGGATGCGGCGACCGAGGCCCAGAGCCAGGGAGACACGCAGGGAGCCATCCTCCGGCTCAAGTCGCGCATGGGGCGGGGCTGCGTGCAGGTCACGGCGGAGCAGTACCCACAGGCCGCCGTGCTGTACGAGGAATCGGCCCCCCTGGCGTGCGAGCTGAAGGATGCGCTCATGGAGCTGGAGTGCTGGCGCATGGCCAGCTGGTGCTGGGAGATGAGCAAGGAGTGGGAGCAGGCATGGGCCTGCGGAAGACGGGCCTGGGAGGTGGGCCTGGGCATGGAAGCGCGGGCTCGCGCGGGCTCGACGCTGCCCTTCCTGGGTGAGGCGCTGGTGAGGTTGAGCCAGCAGCGACAGGGAGAGAGCACCGCACGGCAGATGGAGTCGGAGGTGGTGTCGGTGCTGGGCGAGGACTGGCGGCCGAAGACGTCCGCCGTGGGAGGACAGCACGCATGATGCCCGCGGTGAAGCACCTGGATCCGGTGCTGGGAATCGATATCCACCTCATCATCACCCCGCCAGGCCCGGTGGTGCCCATTCCCCACCCCCACATCGGCCTCGTCTTCGATCCGTTCGACTACCTCCCGCTCATCGGCTCCACGGTCAACGTGAATGGCCTGCCGCGAGCGCAGGCGGGCACGGGAGGCGTCGCACTTCCGCCGCACTTCCCCATCGGTGGCGTCTTCGCCAGGCCTCCGGGCAACGAGAACGAAACCTTCATGGGGAGCTCCACGGTCGTCGTGGACGAGGAGCCCTTCACCTACATGATGCTGCCGGTGCTGAGCTGCCAGGACATCGGCATGCCCTCGCCGCCGCGCAAGAAGGGACCCGGGGCCAAGACGCTGCTGCTGCCCACGTCCATCGCGTTGTCCATTCCCGCGGGGCCACCGGTCATCGTGGGGGGACCGCCTACCATTTCCATGGCGGGCCTGCTCTCTCAGCTGGCGATCGGCGTACTGCTCAAAGGGCTGAAGAAGCTGCGCAAGTTGCAGAAGGCCAGCCGGAAGATGAAGGCCTTGTCCGAGCGCATCCACAAGGCGGCGGACAAGGTGATGGACAAGCTGGGGCTGGGTGAGCGCGCGCGCAATCGCGTTCACCGGGCCGTCTGTTCCTTGACGGGCCACCCGGTGGACATCGCCACGGGCAAGGTCCTGACGGAAGACACCGATTTCGTGCTCCCGGGGCCATTGCCCCTGGTCTGGCGCCGCGTCTGGTACAGCACCTCCACCCATACCGGCGAGCTGGGCCACGGCTGGCACCATTCCTACGATCTGGCGGTATTTCCCAGCGCGGAAGCCATCGTGGTGAGGCTCGATGACGGCCGGCACGTGCCCTTCGCGCCTCCGCTTCCGGGCGGCTCCAGCTGGAATCCGCAGGAGCGCCTCACCTTGAGGCTGGGGCCCTCCGGCTACGTGCTCCAGACCGACACGGGAGTCCGGTTCCATTTCCAATCCCCCTCCCCGAAACCACCAGAACTGGCGCCCTGGCCGCTCGTCCGCATCGAGGACCCTTGCGGCAATGCCATTTCCATCGAGCGCCAGTATGGCCGTATCTCGCAAATCATCGACAGCGCCGGACGAAGGTTGTCCTTTCAATGGGATGCCTCGTGGCGGATCTCCGCGATCCATGGCCCGGATCCCGCGAACCCGCAGCAACGCCAACCCCTGGTGCGCTACGATTACGACAAGGTCGGCGATCTCGTCGCCGTCCATGACGCGACCGGCGCCGCGCAGCGGTTCTCCTATCTCCATCACCTCCTGATCCAGGAGACCGGCCGGGACGGCATCTCGTTCTACTTCGAATACGATCGCCATGATCCCAGTGGTCGATGCATCCATACCTGGGGGGATGGGGGGGTCCTCGAGCGATGGCTCACCTATGATCTGCCGGGCCGGACCACGACCGTCCAGGACAGCCGGGGCGCGCGCACGACCTACGAATGGAACGAGCTGGGCCTCGTCACCCACCAGCTCGACGCGCTCGGAAACGAGCTCCGGTACACGTACGACCATGCCGGCGCCCACCTATCGCAGGTCAACGCCCTGGGTGAGCACACACACTACATCCGTGATGAGCACGGGCGGGTGGTCTGCATCGAGGAGCCTGCGGGAGTCACGACCCGCTTCACCTACGACGCACGCGGTGGCTTGACGGAGGTTCTCTCCCCGGACGGAAGCAAGAGGTGCCGCGCCTACGACGAACGCGGAAACCTGGTGGAGGAGAAGGAACCCGGAGGCGCCGTCTGGCGTTACGAGGTGGATGCACGCGGACTGCGCACCAAGGAGGTGGATCCCAACGGAAACACCTTCACCTACTCCTGGGACGCCGCGGGGGATCTGACTGTCATCCAGGACCCGCTCGGCCAGCGGACCGTGAGACACCACGATGCCCTGGGACGGCTCGTCAGCAGGAAGGATGCACTCGGCCAGGAGACGCGGTTCGAGTACGACGCGGCCGGCCGGCTGACACGCCTCGTGGAGCCAGGCGGCACGGTGCGGCTGTTCAGCCATGACGCCGCCGGACGCATCATCAAGCAGACGGACGCGCTGGGACACACCCGGCATCACCTGTATGGACCCCTGGGCCGGTGTGTCGCGACGCTGGACGAGACGGGCGCCCATACCCGGTTCGAGTACGACAAGGAGCTGGAACTCATTGGCATCCGCAACCCGGCCAATCACGAGTACCGGCTGCAACGGGACATCCTCGGCCGCATCGTCGAGGAGGACGCCTTCGGCCGGCGCCATCGCTACACGTACGATGGAGCCAACCGGCTCGTCTCCAGGACGGACGCGCGCGGCCTGAGTACCCGCTACGAACATGATCAGCTCGGGCGCTGCACGAAGCGGGTCCGCGACGACGGTCAGGAGGAGACCTTCAAGTACGATCTGGCCGGGCGCTTGCTCGAGGCCAGGAACTCCGCGACCCGGGTGTTGAGGAAATATGATGGAGCGGGCCGCCTCGTGGCCGAGCGCATCAACGGCGAGGAGGTCCGCTTCGAGTACGATGCGGCCGGCAACCGGGTTGCGCGTGGGTCATCGCTGGGTCACCGCCTGAAGCTGACCTATGACGCCTGTGGCCAGCTCGCCGAGGTCGCGGAAGCCAGTGGTCCCCTGCTCCGGATGCGGCATGACGCGCTCGGCCGGGAGAGCGAGCTGCGGTACCAGGGAGGAGCGGTCCGGCGCCGGGAGTACACCCCCGCGGGCCGGTTGCGCACCAGTGTCATCAGCCGGGAGAGCGAGCCGCTCACCTACTCCGCCTATTCCTATGACGCCGCCTCCCAACTCAAGGCCTTCGGGGATGAGGCCTCCGGAGGCATCCAGCTCACTCACGATGACACCGGCCGTCTGGTCCGCGCCCGCTACGCGGACCAGACCGAGGAGCTCTATTCCTACGATACCGCCGGCAACAGGCTCGGGGCGCCCGAGGGCAAGCTCCTCGCCGAGGGCCCCTGTGAGCTCACCCAGGAGGTCTTCCAGCTCCGGTATGACGAGGACGGAAACCTGACGGAGAAGCAGACGCCGAAGAGCAGGCTTTCCCATGACTACAATGCGGCGGGCCAGCTCAGCCGCACCGTGGTCACCCCTGCCTCCGGTAACAAGACGCAGGTGGAGTACAGCTACGATCCATTCGGGCGTCGTGTGCTCAAGCGCGTGCGGGAGGGCACCCAGGTCGAGGAGGTCGTGTTCCTCTGGGACGGGGACGTCCTGCTCGGCGAGAAGCGAACCGCCTGGCGTGAGGAGACGGAAGGTCCGGCGACGGGCTCCCCCCCGGCGGGAGGAACCCTCTCCCGGAGCACGCGGGAGTTCCTGTCACAACCCGGGAGCTTCGAGCCCCTGGCAGTCTTCGAAGCGAAGCAGTGCTACTTCATCGAGTCCGATGCGAATGCGACGCCGAAGCTGGCGATCGACACGGCGGGCCGCGTTGCCTGGCGGGCCGAGTTGTCTGGCTTTGGGATGGTACGCAGGCGCACGGAGCTCTCGGTGGATGTGCCGCTGCGCTTCCCTGGACAGTACGAGGATCGGGAGACGGGACTCTTCTACAACCGCTTCCGCTATTACGACCCGGCCCTGGCGATGTACATCAGCGCCGATCCGCTGGGCTACCAGGGGGGCTTGAACCTCTGGAACTATGTCCCAAGCCCGGCGGACGGCCTCGACCCGTACGGGCTGGTCCACGAGAGCACTCCCGGGTATTCCGTCTACGGCCTGTACGATCCACCCGGACCTCCCACGGAAAAGCCCTACTACATCGGCATCAGCAATGATGCCAACCGGCGATTGGATGAGCACATCGCCGACGGCCGGTTAGACCCCACGGCGCAGCAACGGGGCGGCGGACTCATCGAACTCGATGGCGGCGTCTCCTATGGTACCGCCCGTGGCTACGAGCAGGCCTATATCGATCACCATGGAACCCGGACGGGCGAGATCGGAGAACCTGTCTCCGCGAAGAACCGGGGCAACAAGCTCAATTCGTTCGTGGACAACCCAAACCGTCCTCCCGCCAGGCAGGCGCACTTCGAGCGCGCCCGCCAGGAGAAGATGGACAAGCTGGCGAAGAGCAGCACGGTGTGCAGTTGAGGAAAGGAGAGGAGTGACGATGGGATGGTTCGACTCCGCTGGACACGAAGGTGCCGTGCTGGGTGACGAGGTGCTGGATGAGACCTACGCATTCCTGCGCAAGCTGTCGCGGATGTACGAGGGGGCCCTTGGGCGGAAGATGACCTGCGAGGAGTTGCAGGTGCTCTTGGAGACGAGTCTGCGGGCCAATGCCGATGACACCCTCTTCTCGGGGTTCGAGGAGCGCAAGGTCGCCTCGGTCCAGATCAAGACCGCCAAACGTCCGAAGCGGCAGACGTACAAAGCCGGAGACGTGTTCGCCATTCCCCTGAAGGACGGGCGCTTCGCGTTCGGACGCATCATGGAGGCCGGAGGCTCCCACGGCGAGATCGTGGAGGTCTTCAAGGCCACCTCGCGCAGTGCCGTTCCCACCTCGACCATCCTTGAATCCGGACGGCTCTTCCACCCCGTCCATGCCAATGGCACACGGGCCTTCCGGGATCTGGCCTACCCGATTGTCAGCTCGGACCCGGACTATGCACCGGAGGACCTGGACAAGCTCGAGTTCCTACTGGGGGTTCCGGGTGACTACAAGATCAGGACCGGCTCCAAGTACCGCCCCGTCAGCAACGAGGAAGCAAAAGGAGTGGAGCGAGCGGGCCTCTGGACCCACGAATCCTTGACGGCGCGTGTGGAGGAGGCCCTGGACAGGAAGTGAACGGCGACTACCGGCCGCGAGCGGCGGGCAGCGCCGAGGCCCCACGCACCTGGGCCGCACCCGCCTCCAGCGCTTCAATCCGCTTGCGCTGACGGTGACGGAGGATCTTCTCGTAGGCCAGGTTCAGCTCGCGCATCTTGGCCTCGGAGCCACCGCGGTCCGGGTGGCGCTCGAGCGCCAGCTCGCGGAAGCGGGCCCGCACCACCTCGGGCGAGTCCGAGGGCGACACCCCCAGCACCCGGTACGGATCCTGGTCGTCGATGGCCGCCAGCCACGCCTCCAGCCGGTCCTTCACGGCCAGGAACTGGGCGTCCCCGTCCGTCTTCTCCTTCACCGGGTGGGTGCGCATCTTCGCGTCCGCGCGGAAGACGTCCGTGTAGACGCTGGAGACCCAGCGGTGGCACGAGCCGCAACGGAAGTACTTGACCCGTGGCCCCGAGTGGCCCGTCATGCGCACACCGCAGTGGGTGCACTCGACCTCCACGTTCTCCAGGGTCCGCCAGTTCCAGCTCGTCGCAGCCGCCGCGCTCATGGTGCTCTCGACCTCTCCGTTCAGGCGCTACAGGCCTGTAGTGGGTGTCAAGGTCCCACGATCCGATCTCCCGTCAAGAAATCTGCAACCAGACGGTCGCGCTGGTAGAAGCCGGGGGATGCTCGACAAGACGATCGCCTTCCTCGGCGCCGGCAACATGGCCGAGGCGCTCATCAAGGGGCTGCTGCGCGCCGGCAACGCGAAGCCCGAGTCCCTCATCGCCACCGGGCGCCGGGGGGATCGGCTGGAGACGCTCCAGCGCACCTACGGGGTGCGGACCACGACGGACAACCTGTCCGCGGTGCGCGAGGCGGACGTGGTGGTGCTCTCCGTGAAGCCGCAGGCGCTGGACAAGGTGCTCATCCAGGTGGCCACGGCGGTGGATCCGGGCAAGCTCATCATCTCCGTGGCGGCCGGCGTGCCCATCGCGGCCATGGAGCGGCGGCTGGGGGCCGGGGCGCGCATCATCCGCACCATGCCCAACACCCCGTCCCTGGTGGGCATGGGCGCCTGCGCGCTGTCCCCGGGCGAGCACGCCAGCGAGGCGGACCTGGCGGTGGCCACCCGCATCTTCCAGTCCGTGGGCACCACCACCGTGGTGGACGAGAACCTCCTGGACGCCGTCACCGGCCTGTCCGGCAGCGGCCCCGCCTACATCTTCCTCATCATCGAGGCCCTGTCGGACGCGGGCGTGAAGGTGGGCCTCCCCCGCTACACCGCGCTCAAGCTGGCCGCGCAGACGGTGTTGGGCAGTGCACAGCTGCTCATCGAGACGGGCGCCCACCCCGGGCAGCTCAAGGACCAGGTGACGAGCCCCGGGGGTACGGCCATCGCCGGCCTGCATACCCTGGAGGCAGGCGGGCTGCGCACCACCCTCATCAACGCGGTGGAGGCCGCCACCCGGCGGGCCAGGGAGCTGGGGGAGCAGTTCCTGGAGAAGTCCTAGGGCTGGCTTATACTGGGGGGCATGAAGATCACCCCGCTCGACATCCGGCAGAAGCGCTTCGAGACGGCCCTGCGCGGCTTCTCGAAGCGGGAGGTGGAAGCGTTCCTGGAGCTCATCGCCGGCGAGTTCGAGGAGGTGGTGAAGGAGAACATCGGCCTGAAGGAGGAGCTCAAGCGCACCCAGCTCAAGCTGGAGCAGCACCTGGAGCGCGAGCGCACCCTGCAGGAGACGATGGTCACCGCGCAGCGCATCAGCGAGGACATGAAGGCCGCGGCCAAGAAGGAAGCGGAGATCATCCTCGCGGACGCCGAGCACCAGGCGGAGAAGATCGTCCACGGCGCGCACCAGCGGCTGGTGCAGGTGGTGGAGGACATCAACGAGCTGAAGCGCCAGCGCGCCCAGTTCGAGTCCCAGGTGAAGTCGGTGGTGGAGGCGCACCAGAAGCTGCTGGAGACGTTCAGCGGCCGCACCTTCGCCGACAAGGACTACGCCCGCGTGGAGGACAACGTGGCGTACCTCACGCAGAAGAAGGCGCAGAACGCCGATTGACCCATGGGTGCTCCCTGGGTGAAGGAAGTGCCCGGCGCGGTGGAGCTGGCCGTGGTGGTGCAGCCGAGGGCCTCGCGCACGCGCGTGGTGGGCGAGCACGACGGCCTGCTGAAGATTCAGCTCGCCGCCCCACCGGTGGATGGCGAGGCCAACGCGGCGCTGCTGGAGTTCCTGGCGAAGCAGCTGGGGGTACCCAAGCGGCAGGTGAGCCTGGTGTCGGGTGACACCTCGCGTCGTAAACGGGTGCGAGTCGAGGGGCTTGGCGCGGCACACGCCGAGGCTGTTATGTCTGGAGCCACGTGAGGCTCCCATGCGCCACCTGCTCCTGCTCCTGATGCTGTTGCTGGCCCCGCTCGCGCGGGCGCAGGAGCTCACCCTCCCCACGCCGGAGGCCGGCCACGCCAATGGAGGCGTGGAGCCGGCGATGGTGCCCCTGCCCCGCCCGGCGCTGGTGGTGGGCGAGGTGGCCACGCCGCGCTTCCGGCTGCTCTACACCGTGAAGTCCGAGGGCTCCGCGCGCCAGCTGGCCGGCGGCATCGAGTCCATCCGGGACGGCTTCGTGAGCGTGCTGGGGCGGGACTGGCCGGGGGTGACGGAGATTCGGGTGGGCGTGGGCCGCGAGGAGTTCGAGGCGCTGGCGCTGCCCGGGGGAGCGCCTCCGGGCTGGGCGGTGGCGCTGGCGTACCCGTCGCACCGGATCGTCCTGCTCAACGCGCTGACGATGGCGGGCCCCGAGGGCATGGTGACGCTGCGGCACGAGCTGGCGCACGTGGCGCTGGGACAGCTGGCGCGCGGCTGGCCCCGGTGGTTCCAGGAGGGCCTGGCGCAGAACCTGACGGGCGAGAACTGGTCCATGACGCACTACGCGACGCTCTTCCGGGCGGTGAAGCAGGAGAAGGTGTTCCGCTTCGAGCACCTGTACGACGCGTGGCCGGACCTGCCGTCGGACGTGGAGATAGCGTACGCGCAGAGCGCGGCCTTCGTGGCGTGGCTGTCGGCGAAGTACGGCCCGGAGGGCATGGGCCGGCTGGTGGACGAGGTGGCCACGGGCCAGCCCTTCGAGCAGGCCTTCGGCAAGGCCTTCAAGTCGTCGCTGTGGGTGGAGGAGATGGCGTGGCGCGAGGGGCTGGCGGCGCGCTATGGCTGGCTGCCGCTGACGACGAGCTCCTCGCTGCTGTGGCTGGGGATGACGGGGCTGGTGGTGGCGGCGTACGTGCGGCGGCGCAAGCAGAAGGAAGAGCACCTGGCCGAGATGGAGGCGCGGGACGAGGCCGAGGAGGCGGAGCTGCGCGCGGCCCTCGAGGCGGAGCTGGCCCAGCAGCGCGCCCTGCAGATGCCCCCGCCGCCACAGCCGGTGGACGGGGTGGAGGGTGCGGACGCGCCGAAGCCGGCGGACGCCCTGGCCCCCGAGTGGAACGAGCCCGTGGAGCCGAGCGTGACGAACGGCCAGGAATTCGAGGACGACGAGGAAGGCGAGCCGCGTCCGCCCAAGCCGACAGTGCATTGAAACGGGGGCCGCGCCGTGTCCTTCCGGTGGGAAAAAACCTGCCCACGGAAGAGACCGCGCGCCCCACGGCCCTGCCCTTTGCGCGGGCTCGGCGAAAAAACTACAGCCCGCCGGGACTCCCGGCGCCCAGGAGCTGAGCCAAACGGCTGATTTCACTGTCCACGCGCGACGAGCGGTCGTTGGCAACCGGCTTGCTTTAGACGGCGCCACGAGAGCGGAGGGCAGCGGAATGGTGGAGCGGGCACGGCGGGGAGCAGGGGTGGCGAGGGTGTTCGCGGGGCAGCCGGAGCGGCTGGCCGCGGCATGGCGCCGGGTGCGCTTCGCCGAGGCGCGCAAGGACGGGGGGCCGCCGCGCAACCAGTTGGACAGCGTGGTGGAGCCGTTCATCCGCGAGGTGGGGAAGAAGCTGGAGGGCAAGGAAGGCAGCCCGTGGAGCCGGACGCGCGCGGTGCTGAGGCTGGCGCCGGGGCGTGGGGTGCGCGCGCTGCACGAGGAGTTCGCGGCGCTGCGCCGCTGCCTGGTGGACGCGGTGGAGGCGCTGGGGGGAGGCGACACGGAGCGGGCGGTGGTGAACCAGGCGCTGGACGAGGCGGTGGACTCGTCGGTGGCGCTGATGGAGCGCCTGGGCAATCCGCTGGCGCCGAGGCCGAGGGTGCCCTTCGCGGGCCTGGTGGTGCAGATCTTCGAGAAGCAGCCGGTGGCGATTCGCGAGCGGCCCTCGGTGAGCGAGGAGCACGAGCGGGTGGCGATGCATTGAGTTGAGGGGGGTGCCGACCCGTCCGGCTTGACTGCTCCAATGCTGGGAGGAGTCCGAGGGCCGACGGTTGAAGGGGGCGCGCTGACGGGCCAATTGGGGGGCCCGAGGCGCGAAAAGGGGGCGTGTTCCCGCGCGGGGGTGCGGTGAGCGCGCAAGGAGTGGCCGTTGGAAGCCGCGTGAATGGGGGTTCACGCGCCTCGACGGCCGGACGGGTCGGCGTTGTTCTCCGGGCGGACGCGTACGTCGGTATGCGTCCGCCCGAGTCTTTTCAGACTTCGCGGACGTCAGGCTTCACGGAGCCGGAGGCCAGTCATGCCCGCGCGCTCCATGGCCAGCTTGACGCGCTCGGTGAGGATGATGGCTCCCGTCCATCCCCAGGGACGGCAGATGCTGAGGTCTCCCATCCTGGCCGGGTCCACCTTCAATCCACTGACATTCTGATACTTGCCGACCAGTTCTGGCTCTCCATCCTCGGGCCTCCAGTACGACACCTCCTCGCATCGGGCGTCATCGATGCAACGGATGACGTTCAAGACATTGAGAATGAAGTAAGGCTCCGTGTGCCCTTCCACTTGAGCTGGAATGAATTGGACCTCGTTTCCAAGCTCCAGCTGCTCGAAGAGTGAGACGAAACGCTCGGTCACCACGGGCGTGGCAAGCTCGGTCAGACTGAAATCCAGCGGAACGCCGGGATGGGCGATGCCGAGAACGGGCCGCCCATCCAGATGAAGCAGTGTCCCTCTCTTGAATTGCCAGGGGTCCAACTTCCGCCCATGGTCATCAATGTCTGTCTGATACAACACCCAACGGCACGGCACACTCATTTCGTCCCACAGCTCGAAATAACGCGGAGGAGCGCCCATGGCTTGATCCTGACCGCTCAAACTCCCGTGAACCTGGTGCCGGTAATGGCCGCATCTTCCATCGCCAGTTTGATGCGTTCGGAAACAATGAGGGTAACCGTCCACCCCCATGGACGGAAGATGTTGGAATCTCCCACTTTCGTCGGATCCACTCTTAAACCTCTTATATTTCGATACTGGCCCAATTTGTCCGGGCGGTTGTCCTTGGGCAGCCAGTAGAGAACCTCCTCGCAGCGAGCATCGTCAATGCAGCGGATCACACGGAGGGCATTGAGCAGAAAGTAAGGCTCGGTGAAGCCATCCACTCGAGCCGGTATGAATTGCACCTCCTGCGCAAGACCCAGGTGCTCGAAAAGAGAAACGACGCGGCTATTGACCAACGGCACCGTCAAGCCAGTCAGACTGAAATCGAGAGGAGCTCCTGGGCGGACCATTCGCAGCACTGGCGCAGCCTCCAGCTTGATGACCTCTCCATCCTTGAATTGCCATGGATCTATCTCTCGCCCATGCTCATCTACGTCGGGAGCGCTCAAGTGCCACCGCCCAGGGACGTACAGGTCATCCCACAAATCGAAATATTGCATCGGAGAATTCATGGCTTTTTTGTGAGAAGCTTATTGAGCACCGATCCTGGCTTGCAGATGTCAGCTGCAATCTGATCGAGTTCCTCTACGATTTTGGCCCGGCACTCAACCTTGCCTCGGCATCTCCCAAGCGCAGTCTCCAAGCGAGTGTAGATTTCTTGGTGGTATGCCTCGGGATGTGGACCCTGATGGGCGATGAGATAAACGATATTCGCCGGGTCATCCAGGCTCATGGCAGCACGAGCGAAGAGAATCTCGAAGCGAGGCGTCCAAGGACCGCCGCTGACATCTGATATATCGTTCTTATTCGTGGCGAGGTGATGTGCCTTGGCCTCGCCTTTGTCCGAGGCATCCCGGCAGGCACCTGACGTCCGAGCGGAAGTGACTGCAGCAGAGACAGCGGTGGCCGCCGTATTCGCGGACACGCCCATGAGGACCACCGTGCCGTTCGCCACGTTCACCTGGGCACGGGTCCCCCCCCCTACTGAGAAACCGCCCCGAGCGCCCCCTCCCGCGAAAGCGAAGCGTGGAGGTGAAAAGCGTGCCCACATCCCGCCCTTTGGCACCTCCGGCAACCC
This sequence comes from Archangium sp., assembly GCF_057119385.1. Lineage (NCBI taxonomy): Bacteria > Pseudomonadati > Myxococcota > Myxococcia > Myxococcales > Archangiaceae > Archangium > Archangium sp. Next base: position 13,799 of record NZ_DBNGVP010000008.1, read on the forward strand.
CTTGGCCAGCTTCGCCCCGGCCACCGTCACCAGCACGCGCAACCCTACTCCCCCGATTGCCCTACCAAAGCGCTCGGCGGCGGCCTCGAGTTGCTCCTGCGTCCTCGCCGCCTCCGCCTCCCGGTAGAGGTTCAGGCATGCCAGACCCACGGTGTAGAGCTCCGCCGCGCTGTAAGTCAGCAGCAGGCCCAACGTGATGGCTCCAGCCAATGCCTTGCTGAACACTGGCTCGGGCGCGGCCCACGCCGCCATGTACAGCATCATGGACAACGCCATGGAATACGCGACGGTCGGTGAGCTGAGCAGTTCCACGGCCGCCGCGCGCACGCCCTCGTCCATGTAGCGAGGTGAGAGTTTGAGTGCATGGAACCACCGGCTGCTCTCGAGGGAAGACAGCAGCGGCATGGACGGAGGACCGTATAGCTGCGCGTATGCCTCACGCACACGTCTCTCCAGATCAGACAAACGTGCGCCTGGCGATGGTTCCGAGAAAAGGTCCACCGTCACCGTGGCCCGAGGACGTCCCGACTCAAAGGACCTGACCGACCGTGGCATGGGCATCTGGAATGCCGTCTCCAGGGCCTCCACGAATGCCCGTGCATCCTCCACTGCGAGCCGTGCCAGGGCCGGGTCCGGCCCGAGCGGCTTGAAGGTGAGCTCGAGCCCATGGCCATACGTGGGGCTGTGGTGTCCGCTGACCGCCACGCCCTCCAGCACGGAAAGGCGTGACTCGGATTCAGGTGAAGCGGCCCGGGCCCACCGCGGCACCAGCAACAGCAGACCCAGAGCGAGAACCAAACGCGGAGACATCAGTGCGCGTCCGCCCACGTCTTCCCCGCCCCCACCTCCACCTTGAGGGGCACCTTGAGCTGCATCACCGCGTTCATGCACCGGCGCGCCAGCTCCTTCACCTGCTCCACCTCGGCCTCCGGCGCCTCGAAGAGCAATTCGTCGTGCACCTGCAGCAGCATCTGCGTGCGCAAGCCCTGCTTCCGCAGTTCCTCGTCCACCGCCAGCATCGCCTTCTTGATGAGGTCCGCCGCCGTGCCCTGGATCGGCATGTTGATGGCGGCGCGCTCGGCCGCCTGCACCACCTGCCGGTTCTTCGCGCGCAGGTCCGCCATCGGCCGGCGCCGCCCGAAGAGCGTCTCCACGTACCCCCGCTCCCGCGCCACCCGCACCGTCTCCTCCAGGTAGCGTTTGATGCCCGCGTAGCGTTTGAAGTAGCGCTCGATGATGTCGCGCGCCTCCTCGTCCGGGATGTTCAGGCGCGTGGACAACCCGTACGAGCTCAGGCCGTAGGCGATGCCGAAGTTCACCGTCTTCGCCACGCGGCGCTGATCCCTCGTCACCTGGTCCTGCGCCACGCCGAAGATCTCCGCCGCCGTGCGGCTGTGGATGTCCTCGTCCCGGGCGAAGGCGTCGATGAGCACCGGATCCTCGGCGATGTGCGCCAGCAGCCGCAGTTCGATCTGGCTGTAGTCCGCCGAGACGAGCTGATTCCCCTCCTCCGCGATGAAGGCCCGGCGGATCTCCATTCCCAGCTCGGTGCGGATGGGGATGTTCTGCAGATTCGGATCCGACGAGGACAGCCGCCCCGTGGCGGTGGCCGCCTGGTGGAAGGTGGTGTGGATGCGCCCGTTCCTCGCCAGCTCCGGCAGCGTGTCCAGGTAGGTGCTCTTGAGCTTGGACAGCGAGCGGTACTCGATGATGGCGCGCGGCAGCGGGTGCACCTCGGCCAGCTTCTCCAGCACCTCCTGATCCGTGGAGGGGCCCGTCTTCCCGCGCTTGAGGACCGGCAGCTCCAGCTTCTTGTAGAGCACCTCGGCCAGCTGCGGGTTGGAGCCCACGTTGAACTCGGTGCCCGCGAGCGTGTGGATCTCCTTCACCTTCGCCTCGCAGTCCGCCCCCACCTTGTCGGAGATCTGCCGCAGCACCTTCACGTCCACCTTCACGCCGCGCGACTCCATGCGCGCGAGCAGCGGCACCAGCGGCAGCTCCAGCTCCCGCGCGAGCTTCGCCAGGCCCAGGGGCTCCAGCTCCTCCCACAGCCCGGGAGCCAGTTGCCGCGCCGCTTCCGCCCGGAGCGCGTACGCCAGCGCCACCTCCTCGGGTGTGTACTCCTTCAGCGCACGGGCCTTGCGGCCACTCGTGGTGGGCAGCTCGGGCAGGTCCACCTGGAGCCGCTCGCGGGCGAGGAACTCCACGCTGTGATCCCTCCGCGAGGCATCCAGCAGGTAGCTGAGCAGCTCGACGTCGTCCTCCCCTCCCCTCAGCTGGATTCCCTCGCGGTTGAGCAGCAACCAGAGGGCCTTGAGATCATGCCCGCCCTTCTTCACCGCCACGTCCTCCAGCACGCCCTGGAGCGCCGCCTTGAAGTCCGCGGGCCGCACCTGCTCCACGCCGAGCCCCTCGTGCGCCAGCGGCACGTAGCGCGTGGTGCCGTCCTTCAGCGCCACCCCCAGGCCCACCAGCGACGCGGCGAAGGGCAGACCCTCGTACGCGGGCACCAGCGTCACCGCGCCCGCCTCGCGCACCGCCGTGGCCAGCGCCTGGAGCGCCTCCTTCGTGGTGACGATCTCCGTCTTCGCCGGCAGCTTCGCGGCAGTCCTCGGAGCCTCGCTCGCGCCCGTGCCCTCCGCGGCGGCCTCTCCTCCCGTGGCGGCCTTCGGCGGCAGCTCGCGCAGCAGCGCGGAGAACTCCAGGTCGGTGAAGAGCTGGCGCAGCTGCTCGTCATGCGGCGGCTGGCGCTTCAGCTGCTCGATGGACACGTCCAGCTGCAGGTCCGTGCGGAACGTCACCAGGTCTCGCGCGCGCAGCAGGCTCTCGCGGTGCGCGGCGATGGCCTCGCGCATCTTCGGCTTCTTCACCTCGGAGAGCCGCTCGAGCATCGCGTCCACGGAGCCGAACTGCGTCAGCAGCTCCACCGCCGACTTGGGGCCGATGCCCGGCACCTTGGGGACGTTGTCCACGGCGTCGCCGATGAGCGCCAGGTAGTCGCGCATCTGCGTGGGCTCGATGCCCAGCCGCTCCTTCACCTCGGCGGGGTCCGTGTAGCGCTCGTTCTGCGGATCGTACAGGTGCACGTCCTTGTCGACGATCTGCACGAAGTCCTTGTCGCCGGTGACCACCAGGACGCAGAAGCCCTCGGCCGTGGCGCGCCGGGCCAGGGTGCCAATCACGTCATCCGCCTCCCAGCCGGCCACCTCCAGCACGGGCAGGTTCAACGCCTCCACCACCTGGCGGATGAAGGGGAACTGCTGCGCCAGGTCCTCCGGCGTCTCCTTCCGGTTGGCCTTGTAGTTGGGATCGATCTTCTGGCGCTCGGCGCGGCTCTCCTTGTCGAAGGCGAGCGCCACGTGGGTGGGCTTCAGCTCCTTGAGCGCCTTGAGCACCTGCCGGGTGAAGCCCAGGGTGGCGTTGGTGGGCACACCCTTGCGGTTCGTCAGGGGGGGAATCGCGTGATAGGCGCGGAAGATGAAGCTGGAGGCGTCGATCAGGACGAGGCGGGACGAGCCGCCCGGAGGGCTGGGAACCATAGGTCCCCGGCCATAATCGAGCCCCCGCGCCCTGTCCATGGCGGGGACGCCCTCTGGGAGCACCCGTCAACGCTCCCGGGGCGTCCCGGGGTTCAGCAGCCGTTCTCCTTCTTCGTGGCCACCACCTTCTCCTCGAGCCCGTCACCCGGCACGGCGAGGTCCAGCACGGCATCCAGATCCTCGCAGGTGGCGGCGGCCTTGAGCGCCTTGAGGCCACGCGTGGAGCAGCGGCCCACCTGGTAGTTCAGGTCCGTGTTGCCCGCGTAGAAGCGGAAGCCCAGCTTCCAGATGCGGCAGGCGCGGCGCTGATCTCCGCGCTCATCCCAGAACGTGCCCCGCGTGATGGCCTTGGAGGCCATGTCCTGCTGGATGTTGCGCTTGTAGAAGGACGGGCGGGTGTCGGCCATATCGCCCATCAGCCGCTTGTCCACCTCCAGCGCCTCCTGCAGGGGCTCGGCGGCCTTCTCCACGTCCTCGTTCTGCAGGTGGCCCTGGCCGATCTTGAAGAGCTGATCCACGTTGCTCACGTCCGTGAGCAGCTTGTCCGCGTCGTTGTGGTACTGGGCCAGCTCGTAGTTGGAGCGCAGCTTCTGCAGGGTGGCGACCGCCTCGCCCCCGCGTCCACTCCAGTAGTCCATCATGCCCGCGACCAGGAACTTGTGGGACAGGCGCTGCTTGAAGGTGTCCTCCACGATCTTCTTCGGATCCGGCGCGGCCTCGTCCTGGAAGAAGATGTCCGACACCGGGCAGAGCCACGGAGCGGCATTGGGCTCCACCTTCTTCCGGGCGATGAGGAAGTCCAGGTAGATCCTGTCCTTGGGCCGCCACTCGTTGCGCCCCAGCCGCTTCTTCTTCTCCAGCACCAGGTTGAAGCCGATGGGGGGCTCCAGCTCCTCGCGGGACATCTTCTGGCAGGCGAAGCCCATGTAGCGGCCGCACGTCTGCACCGCGGGAGCCCACTGGGCGTCGCGCAGGTAGCGCTTGCAGTCGTCCTCGGCGCGCTTCACCACCTGGGCCACCGCCTCCTGCACCTTGGGCTTGGCGCGGCGGAAGTAGGCGCTCTCCTTGGGAATCTTCTTGAAGATGTCCAGCGCCTCCTCCTCCTTCAGGCGCCCGAGGGCCTTCTGGCCCTGCACGTAGAGGTCGGCCGACTCCTTCTCCAGCTTGATGCGGCGCATCAGCGTGTTGGCTTCGGCGTTGATCGGATCGATGTCCAGCGCCTTGGAGCAGGCGGCCTCGGCCTTCACCCAGTCCGGCTCGCTGCCCTCCATGGAGGAGTAGGAACGGCACTGGCTGAGCGACTCCTGCACCAGCTCGGTGGGGCTCGGAGGCGGAGGAGCCAGTTTGGCGGGTGAGGTACCCGGGCCGCTCCCCTGGGTGCTCTTGACGATCCCCGCCACCAGCAGCAGACCCACCACGCTGGCGGCCACCACCAGCAGCCGCTTGCGCGAGGCCGGAGCACCTCCCGCCTCCGCCTCGGCCGCTGGCGCCGCCTCCGCGCCCGTGCCACGCCGCGAGGGCACGTCCCGCCCACGCCGCACGGGCAGGTGGGAGGCCCCGGCGGAGCCCTCGACCTCCACCTCCACCATGCCGAAGGTGATGACGTCGCCGGGCTGCAGCACCACCGGCTGCGTGCCCATGGGCTCGCCGTTGACCAACGTGCCGTTGGCGCTGCCCAGGTCGCGCAGCACCGCGCCCTCGGGCGTCTGCTCCACCTCGGCGTGCTTGCGGCTCACCGAGTCGTCATCCAGCACCACCGTGGCGGGCGCCTGGCGGCCCACCACCAGCTTGCCCTGCACGGGGTAGCGCTTGTTGGCCCAGGGCCCGGTGAGGCCCTTGAGCACCAGACCGCCCGTCTCCGCGCCCTCGCTCGCGCCCGGTGCCGCGGCGCCGGGGCTCCCGGGCCGGGGACGCTTCGCCAGGGCCGAGGGGCCTCCAGCACCCGGCGCGGGCCGCTTGATGGCGGGCATGGCCCGGGTGGCGGAGCGGGGCATGGGAGCGCCGCCACCCTCCTCCGCGGGCTCCGCCGGCTTGCGCGCGCCGGTGGTGCGCGGGCCCGCGGCCGCCTTGAGCCGCAGCTCGTAGTCGCCCAGCAGCACCTGGGACTTGGGCGTGAGCACCGTCATGCCGGTGATGCGCTGGCCGTCCACGAAGGTGCCGTTGGCGCTGCCCACGTCCTCCACCATCACCTTGCCGCCCTCCACGACGAAGCGGGAGTGGCGGCGCGACACACCGCCCTCGGCAAGGACCAGATCATTCTGGCCTTCCTGGCGGCCGATCTTCAGCTCACCGGAAAGCTCGTGCTCGCTCTCGCTGCCGTCGGGGTGACGGACGACCAGGGTAGGCATGGGGGCGTCAGTCCTCGCGGAAGATGCTCATGTTGACGGGGATGCCCTTGCGCTGCAGGTCATCGTAGAACTTCGGCACGAAGCCGCTGGCCACGTAGCGCCCGCGCACCTTCCCGTCTTCCGTGAAGCCTTCCTGCTTGTAATAGAAGATGTCCTGGAGGGTGACGATGTCCACCTCCATGCCGGCGATCTCCGTGATGAAGCAGATCTTCCGCGTCCCGTCCGAGAAGCGCGTCTGCTGCACGATGATGTGCACGGCGCTGGCGATCTGCTCGCGGATGGCCTTCACCGGCAGCTCCATGCCGCTCATCAGCACCATCGTCTCCAGCCGGGCGATGGCGTCGCGAGGCGTATTGGCATGCAGCGTGGTGAGCGAGCCGTCGTGGCCCGTGTTCATCGCCTGGAGCATGTCCAGCGTCTCGCCCGCGCGGCACTCTCCCACCACGATGCGGTCCGGCCGCATGCGCAGGCAGTTCTTCACCAGGTCGCGGATGGAGATGGCGCCCTTGCCTTCCAGGTTGGGCGGGCGGCTCTCCAGCTGCACCCAGTGATCCTGCGGCAGCTGGAGCTCGGCGGCGTCCTCCACCGTGACGATGCGCTCGTCCTCGGGGATGAAGGAGCTGATGATGTTGAGCGTCGTCGTCTTGCCCGAGCCCGTACCGCCCGAGATGACGATGTTCTTGCGCGCCTTGACGCACATCTCCAGGAACTCGGCCATCTGCGCCGTGACGGTCTTGTACTTGATGAGATCCTGGATCTTCAGCGAGTCCTTCTTGAACTTGCGGATGGTGATGCAGGGCCCCTTGAGCGCCAGCGGAGGGATGATGGCGTTCACGCGGCTGCCGTCCTTCAGGCGCGCGTCCACCAGCGGGCTGGACTCGTCGATGCGCCGGCCGATGGGCGCGACGATGCGTTCGATCACGCCGAGCACCGCCTGGTTCGAGCTGAACGTCTTCTCGGACAGGACGAGCTTGCCCTTGCGCTCGATGTAGATCTGGTTGGCGTGGTTCACCATGATCTCGCTGATCTCATCCGACGCGAGGAACGCCTCGAGGGGCCCCAGGCCCAGCGCCTCGTTGATGACGTCGGTGAGCAGCTCTTCCCGGTCCACCTCGGGCGGGAGCTCTCCGTCCGCTTCCATCTGATCGATGATGTCGCGGATGGCCTTCTCGGTGCGCCGCCACAGCTCGTCGTCGCCGAGCCGGTCCATGTCCATGCGGCGCAGATCGAGGTACTCGATCAACCGGTCGTGGATCTCCTTCTGGAGCCGGGTATAGGCCTCGAGCCGGGGGTCCACGCGCTTCTTGTTCTTGGCCAGCGCCGAGGCCAGCGAGGCCGGCATGCGCGCGTTGGCGGCCGGGGCCGGGGGCGGAGGCTCCGGCTCCTCCTCCTCGTAGGCGCCCTGCCCGCCGTCGTCGTAGCCCTGCTCCTCCTCGTAGTACTCCTCCTCGGGAGGCGCGGTGCGCGTCATGGAGCCCTGCTCCTCCAGGGGCTCCACGTTGATGATGTAATCGCCGATGAAGATCTGATCGGCCGGCTTCACCACCTGCGGACCGGCGATCTTCTTGCCGTTCACGAAGGTGCCATTCGTGGACTTCATGTCCACGACGATGAGCTTGCCGTCCTTTTCGACGATCTTCGAGTGGTACTTGGAGACGTTGCCCTTGGCGAGGACGATGTCATTGCCAGCGAGGCGGCCGATGGTGATCTCGTTCTTTTCGAACTCGATCTGCTCGGTACCTCCGCCCTTCTCCTCGAGCGTGACGAGAAACATGGCGCGGATGCTACCAAGCACGCACGTCCCCTCAAAGAGGAGGCAACGCGTTGGGCCAACAAAGCAGCGAGGCCGGCGCCCATCCCCTGGGGGACGAGGCCGGCCTCAAGCAGCCGAGCAGCCGTGCGGGCGCTCAGTCGAAGATGTTGAAGTTGACCTCGGAGCGGGCCTGCTTGTAGCGGCTCTTCACGTCCTCGATGATCGTCCGGATCTTGTCCGAGTCCGGGTTGACGATGCGGGGCGTGACGAAGATGACCAGCTCGCGCTTGGTGGAGTCGAACGCGCGGTTCTTGAAGAGCTCGCCGATGATGGGGATGTGACCCAGGCCCGGCAGCTTGGAGACGGCCTTCTGCTCGTCGTGGCTGAACACGCCCGACAGGACGATCGTCTCGCCGTGGCGCACGGTGACGTTCGTCTTCACCTTGCGGGTGCGGAAGCCGGGGATGGCCGAGGAGCTGCCGAAGGACACGGCCACCGAGGTGTCGATCTCGCTCGCCTCGGCCTCGATCTCCGTCTGGATGTTGCCGTTGCGGTCCGCGGTGGGGCGCAGGTTGAGGATGACGCCGTAGGGCTTGTACTCCACCGAGAACTGGTTCTGGGTGATGAGGGGGATGGGCACCTCACCGCCCGCGAGGAACTCGGCCTTCTCGCCGCTGGCGCACACCAGCTTGGGCTGCGCCAGGAGCCGGCCGTAGCCGTCGTTGCCCTGGAAGCCGATGGAGAAGTCCGAGCCGCCGACGATTCCCATCAGGCCGCTGCCCGAGCCGAACGTGCCGGGATAGAGGCTCTGGGTGAGCGAGGTGGTGGCGGACACGCTGCCGGTGATGTCGGTGGGGTACTTGATGCCGTAGCGGTCGCGCGAGTTGCGGCGGATCTCCACGAACTGCACCTCGGAGAGGATCATCCGCTTGATGCCGACGACGAGCAGGTTCTCCACCTTCTCGCCCACCGCCTTGACGATGAGCTCGGACTTCTGCAGGTCCTGCTGGCTCTCCACCGAGCCCTCCAGGAAGATGGTGGAGCCCACCACGTTCACCTGCACGTTGCGCAGGCCCGCCTTCTGGAAGGCCGCGGTGAGGTTCTGCGCCACCAGCTTCTTGGCGTTGGGCGCCACCTTCACGAAGCTCTTCACGTTCGGGTAGAGCGACACCACCTGATCGATGCGCTCGGCGTCGCCCGCGGTGTACGCCTGCCCTTCCAGGTAGATGCGGTCACCCACCATGCGCACGGACACGCCTTCAATCTCCCCGAGCAGCTTCTTGAGCTCGGAGATGACCTCGTTGGGGTCCTGCTTGCGCACGGTGACCAGGTAGCTCACGCGCTGGCCGGAGCTCTTCCAGACGAGCAGCGTCGTCTTGCCCTCGGCCTGGCCCTGCAGGAGGATCTGGTTGTTGCCGATGACCTTCACCTCGGCCACGCCCGGATCTCCCAGCGCGATGCGGGTGGTACCGGGCACGGTGATCACCTTCTGGGTGCCCACGCCGAGGTTGATGGTGCTGCTATCCTGGGCCCGAGCGGAGCCCGCGGCGAACAGGGCCAGCAGGGTGCCGAGCGCGGCCACCTGCGTGAAGCGTCCAAGCATCGTGAGAGTCCCTTCGCGTCGCATCCGAACTACCCCAGTTTGTCGTGCTGCCAGTACATGGCCCAGAAAGTACCCAGTGCGATCGCCACGCCGTAGGGGATGTGGTGCCCCGGTGCGCTGACCGCGCTCTCGTCCATCAGCCGGACCCGGACCGCCCACCGCCGCACCATGTGGCCCATGGTCTCCCAGACGGCGCCGTGCCACAGCAGCGTCACCACCGCCTGCAGCGCACCCGCCAGGGAGATGAAGGCCGCCGCCGCCATCACCGTGGGAAAGCCCAGCACCGCCCCTACCCCCGCCATCAACTTCACGTCGCCCCACCCCATCTTCCCGCCCCTCGCCGCCGGCACCAGCAGCAGCGCCAGCCCCAGCCCGGACACCACGCCACTCACCAGCCCCGTCTCCAGGCCGCCCACGCCCTCGGACCACAGGCGAACGCCCAGGGCCACCGCCATCAACGGGTACGTGACGACGTCCAGGATCCGGCGGCTCAGTACGTCCGTGGCCACCGAGATCACCAGCGCCACTCCCAGGACGGTCCAGAGTGCGATGTGAGAGGAAGTCATGTTCAATCCGCCTCTCAATCCGGAAAGAGGCGGATTTGGGAACTAAATCAGGGAGGGCCGCTCTCCGTCAATTGGCCAACAGCCCGGTCCCCGGCGCGGAAGCAGGCGCTCAGGCGTAGGAGAGCCGCACCCGCTCGCTGCAGATGAAGTACTCGTCGCCGTCCTCCACCTTGCGGCGTTTGATCCGCTGCTTGTTGAACCAGGTGCCGTTGGAGGAGCCCAGGTCCTCGATGAAGAAGTCGTCGCCCTCGCGGACGATGACGGCGTGCTCGCGGCTGACCTTGCCGGAGTTGATCATCAGGTCGCAGTGCTTGCCGCGGCCGATGACGAAGCGGTCCTTGGTGATCGTCTGCGGCTCGGCGTTGTCCATGGCGAGGATGAGCGCGGCACCGCCCGGCTCGTCCATGGGCTCGTCGTCCATGGGCTCGTCCTCGTCCATGGGCTCGTCCTCGTCCATGGGCTCGTCGGCGGCCATGTCCATGCCGGAGTCGTCCGAGTCCTCGGGGAGCGGCTCCTCGTCGATCTCCTCGCGGGGCTCGTTGCTCTTGCCCTTGATGAGGCGCTCGAGCTCGGCGGCGGTCTCCAGGACGCGCTCGGCGACCTCGCGGCGGGCGGGGTCGTTGTCCAGCGCGTTGGCGGGAGGACGCTCCTCGGCGGCGGCGGCGCGGGAGGGCCGCTGGGGGGCCGGGGCGGGCAGAGGGGTGTCGTCGCGGGGAGGAGGCGCCGCCTTGGCGGACGCGCCCCCGGCGACGGGCTGAAGCACGGGCGGAGCGGACTTGCTGGGGGCCGCGGCGGCCACGCGCGGGGCGGGCGCCTCGGAGCGGTCGTTCCGGGCCACCTCGATGAAGCCGTTGAGGCGGGCGAACATGAACAGCGCCTGGTTGATGAGCGCGTCACGATCCGAGCCCATCTGCTGGGCCATGTCTTCGTAGGTCTCCCACAAATGGTCGGCGATGCCGACCTTGCGGGCGGGGCGGGAGTTCTGGTCGATCATCTGTCTTGACTCGCTAATCCTGGTGCCCCGGACTCTAGCAGAGCCGCCCAGGGACGCGAAATCTCACCGGAACGTGGACAGGCCGTTGCTGTTGGTCACGCCCGCGGTAATGGCCGTCAGGTCCACCTCGAGCACCCCGTTGGCCGAGGGATAGGCGATGTAGGCGTAGTCCTTGTTGCCCACCGTCGCCTGCACCACGGGCCCGGGCAGCCGGAAGAAGAACAGGTCCTCCACCTGCGCCACCGAGATGAGGTACGGGAAGAAGTGGGAGTCGGTGGAGATGACGTAGCGCTCCCCGCGGACGAGGCCCCGGGTCGGATCGTCCAGGTTGGCCCGGGTGACGCGGAAGCGCAGCACCACGTCCTCGGTCTGCCCCTGATAGCCCGGGGGGTGGAAGAAGTACGGGCCCCGGATCTCATAGGGCTCACCCGCGGCCACCCGATCGATGTAGTCCTCACTGCCGCTGGAGAGCACGAGCGGCCTGGTGCCCGCGGCGCGGACCTGGAAGAACGGGAAGTCGGCGCACGCCTCCGGGAGCGCCCCCGAGGGGATGAGGGTGGCCCGGGTGCCGCCGTCGGCCGGTGGCACCACCGAGCCCACCGGCACGGCCGTGGCACACGTCTGCCCGCCCGTGCGCGCCGACAGCAGGATGATGAGGTCCCCGGGGAACACCACCTGTCCCTTGCCCACTCGCGGCACGAAGGGGACCTCGAACGCATCGTTGTTCTTCGTGTTGCGCTCCACGGCCTCCATCTCGGGCAGGAGCCCCTGGTACACCAGCACGTACGTCTGATCCCGGGTGACGCCGAACGTCAGATCCTGCTGGTCCCCCGTCGCCGTCGCGGTCTGGTTGACGAAGACGTCCGCGGAGGCATCCGAGGAGGCGCCCAGGTAGTTGATGAACGAGACGGTGGCGGTGACCGTGTTCTCCGTCTGCCCCTCGCCCCAGACGGCGTCGGTGTTGAGGTGCGTCAGCCTCACCGCGTCGAAGAACAGGATGGTCCCGTTGGAGAGCGGCACGATGCCCAGCACGGGCACGGTGAGGCCGCGTTGCCTGCGGGCGGTCACGGTGGGGTCGGGGTCCAGGCGATCCGTGGGCTCCCCCGCGTCGATCTGCAGGTTCCTGTCCGTGGCCAGCGACAGGCCCGTGGGCAGCCCGGTGCCCGCGCCGATGGGCAGCATGTCATACAGGCGCGCGGCATTGCCCAGCGCATCCCTGCCCGAGAGGTCCTTGGACACCTGGCCCGTGTCCACGTCCACGGCCAGTACGCCCGTGCACTGGAGCCGCACGCCGCAGTCGGACGGATCCAGGATGCCGAAGATGCGCGAGCCGGCTTCCACGACCTGGACCTCCGTCTTCCGCGTCGTGGCATCGAGCTGCCGGACCTCGGGGTATTCCACGCGTCCATGGGTGGCGAGCTGGAGCACCTGCGCGCCGCCGAAGTTCAGCTCCTGGACCACCGGGGAGGCCCCCTCCGTCCCCAGGTTCATCCTGTACACCCGACCCGCCCCGCCCCGCGTGGCGCGCGTGGCCACGGCGAGCACCCCGCGATGGGACACGCCCAGCGGGTTGGGCAGCACGAGGAGGGAGTTGACGGCCACGCCAGCGGGCAGCCCCTCCCCCGGCAGCGGCGTCGCCGTGACCGTTCCGGAGCCCAGGCCGTTCCGGGCCGGCAACTGCGCCGACCACAGCCGGGCCCCGGTGGTCTCCTGGGTCGCGAAGTAGAGCGTGGTGCCGCCGTTCTGCTCCTCGGGAGCCCTGGCCGCGAAGGCCGTCACCGGACCCTCCGAGGGGGAGCCCCCCGCCTTGGTGATCACCTGGGTGTCCAGCCGCCGCACCTCCTTGAGGACCTCGCGGTCCGCGTCCACGACGGAGATCAGCGTCGAGCCGCTGCTGCGCGCGAACACGAGCCGGCCGGACTGCTCCACCCCATGGCCGTCGTAGCGCACGTCCCGCGTGAGCGCCTGGGGCCGGGGCAGCACCGGGATGGCGAGCGGCTGCAGCGGATTGGGGGCTCGCAGGAACTTCCGATCCGCCAGTTCCTTCACGAGCGAGAGCACGCGCAGCTCGTTGTTGTCCGTCGAGGTGACGAACAGCAACTGCTCCGGCTCATCCCCTTCCTGCTCCGGCGGATAGCTGACCAGGGCCACGTCGTACGTGCCCGCCAGACCCGCGTTCTGTTCGAACTGCGTCTCCTCGGTGCAGGCGGACGACAGCGCCCCGGCCACCACCATCAACGACACGATCAAGCGCTTCACAGCTGCTCCTCCTGGCACTGCGCGGACTCGCCCTCGTCCTGCCGGACTCCCAGATGAGCCACCAACCGGGCCAGCTGCGGGCTGCCGAGCTCCTTGATGTCGATCACCGAGATGCGCCCATCCCCGAAGTTGCTGGCGAAGATGCGCGCCCCACCGCCCTGCTGCTGCACGGCGAGCCCGAAGGGCTGGGGCGACTGCGTGCCGTTGACCTCGCCCACCGCCACCTGCGCCACGACCTGGCCCACCTCGGGGTCATAGATGGCCACCACGCCGGCGTCGGTGCAGGACACCAGCACCAGCTCGCTGCGCGACTCGCCGCGAGACACCAGCTTCACCTGGGAGGGACCGTTGGGCAGGGGCACCGCGCCCACCACGGTGAGCTTGGGCGTGTTCGACGCCGTCTCGATGCCCTCCACGTTGACGATGAGCAGCGTATCCGGCTCGCGCACGGCCACGTACAGCCGCCGGGGGGCCGAGGGCGTCAGCGTGGACCGCGGGGTCAGTGCGAGCCCGCGCGCCTCCGACGCGGCGAAGCCCAGATCCAATCCGGGCTCGATGAACTGGTTGGCCTCCAGGTTCTGCTTGTCCAGCACGCGCACCAGCGTCCGCCGGGACAGCGTGGTATCCGAGATGCGGGTGTTGCTGAGCCGGCCCGTGAAGAAGACGTACCGCTCATCGGCGACCACCGAGTTGGTGCCGCCGATGGGGAAGCCCGCGAGGTTCAGGGGGTGGAAGTCCGCGCTGGAGAGGCCGGGCTCCTGTCCGGGCACGTCCACCAGGTACGACTCGTAGTTCGTCTGCGACCGCTGGGGCGAGTCCACGGGGTTCAGGTGGGTCACCCACACGCGCACCCCCTCCTTCCCCTCGTCGGGATCGGGGATGCCGGAGGTATCCACGGAGACGCCGAAGGGAGCGTCCGCGCGCGGCTGCCCCTCCTGGGCTCCCGCCACTCCCGAGGCGAGCGACAGGGCGCCAGCGGTGCAGTCGTTGCTCTGCGGGCTGTTCGCGCAGGTCAGCTGCGTCGGCGCCGTGATGTCCACGTAGTGGAGATAGTTTCCGTCCCCGCGGGTGGGGATGAAGAGCCGGGGCGAGGCATCCGTGCGCTCCCAGAGGGCCATCTCTCCCGCGAAGTTGTCGATGTAGCGGAACGACTCCGGGGCGACGTTGAGCTGTCCGAGCTCCGCCGTCTTGGCGGCAGGGTCGTACTCGCCGAGGGACTTCAAGCCATCGCCGCCGGAGCCCGACACCCGATCCAGGTCGACCGCCATCACGGTGCCCTGGTCGAAGCACCGGTCGAAGTTGGCGCTGGCCACGTAGAGGATGCCGTTGGTGGAGCCGGGCACCGAGCGGTGCACGAGGCCGCTCGGATAGACGAAGCGATCCGTGGGCGGCGGCCGCTCGTCGGTTCGGGAGCACGCGACGGCGGACAGGAGCGCGAGACTGAGGAGAAGGGGGCGCATGTAAGGGGGGCGGAGTGTAGAAACCGCTCCGACGCCGGGCAACTACAAAGGTCCCCGGCTATTCCCTACCTGCCATACGCCCCCACTGGAGGTTGGCTACCCTCCAGCCGAGATCATGCCTCGGCCTGGATCTTCGAGAAGTCGGCCACCTGGTTGAACAGGGTGCCGATCTCCACGAGGAGCCGGATGCGGTTCTCGCGCAGGTCCTTGTCCTCGGCCATCACCATGACCTTGTCGAAGAAGGTGTCCACGGTGGGCTTGAGGCCGGTGATCTCCTTGAGGGCGCCGGAGAAATCATCGGCCTTGACCTGGTCGGTGACGCGGGAGCGCGCCTGCACGTAGGCCGAGTGGAGCTGGCGCTCGGCCTCGTCGGTGAGGCGGTTGGAGTCCACCCCGCCGCGGGACACGTCCTTGCCCTGCTTCTCGACGATGTTGACCACGCGCTTGAAGGCGGCCGCCAGGGGCGCGAAGTCCGCCTGGCCCACGATGCTGGCGAGCGCCTGCAGCCGCTTGTGGGCGGCCACGAGGTCGTCGTAGCCGGCGGACAGCACGGCCTCCACCACGTCGGTGCGGTACTGCTCCGTCCACAGCGCCTTGAGGCGGCCGCGGAAGAACTCGAGCACCTGCTCGCGGGGCGCGGGCTCCCCGGCCTTGCGCTTGACGTTGGCGATCTTCGGCGCGAGCTGCTCCAGCGCCGCATCCACCGCCTGGGAGAGCGAGAAGCGGTAGCCGCGGCCCAGGACGATGCGGATGACGGACAGGCAGGCGCGCCGCAGGGCGAACGGATCCGCCGCACCGCTGGGGCCCTTGCCGATGGCGAAGATGCCGCAGAGCGTGTCCAGCCGGTCCGCCAGGCCGATGAGGGCGCCGGCGTCCTGCGTGGGCAGCGAGTCCTCGGCCGTGCGAGGCAGGTAGTGCTCGAAGATGGCCAGGGCCACCGCCTCGGGCTCGCCACCGGCGCGGGCGTACTCACGGCCCATGACGCCCTGGAGCTCGGGGAACTCGCCCACCATGCCGGTGACGAGGTCCGCCTTGGCCAGGGTGGCGGCGCGTTCGAGGGTGGACGTGAGGCCCGTGTGGCCCGTCCACCCGGCCAGCTTCACGGACAGGGAGCGGAAGCGCGCCACCTTCTCCGCGTAGCTGCCGAGCTGACCCTGCCACACCACGCGCCCGAGCTTCTCGGTGCGGCTCTCGAGCGGCGTCTTGCGATCCTCGTCGAAGAAGAAGCGCCCGTCGGCCAGACGCGAGCGCAGCACGCGCTGGTAGCCGCGAAGGGACAGGTTCACGTCGCGCACCGGCGTGTTGGACACGGCGATGAAGCGCGGCATCAGCTTGCCGTTGCCGTCCACCACGGAGAAGTAGCGCTGGTGGCTCTTCATCTCCTGCACCAGCACCTCGGGGGGCAGGTCCAGGTGCCGCTCCTCGAAGGAGCCCACCACCGGGTTGGGCAGCTCCACGAGGTGGGTCACCTGGTCCACCAGGGACTCGTCCTCCATGAGCTTGCCACCGGCCTGCTGGGCGGCCGCGCGCACCTTCTCCACGAGCTGGGCCCGGCGCTTGGAGATGTCCGGCACCACGTTCGCCTTCTCCAGGGCCGCCTCGTAGTCCGAGGGCTTGGAGATCTCGATGGGCGCGGGGGACAGGAAGCGGTGGCCGTAGGTGGTACGGCCGCTCTTCACGTCACCGAGCACCACCGGCAGCACCTCGTTGCCCAGCAGCGCGATCATCCACTGCACGGGCCGCGCGAAGGCCTGGTCCACGTCGCCCCAGCGCATCGTCTTGCGGAAGTTGATGCCGTGCACCGCCGCGTGGAGGATGTCCTTGAAGATGTCCGCCGCCGGGCGGCCCTTCTCCTCCACCTTGGCGCCCAGGTACTCGCCCTTGGGCGTCTGCACGCGCAGCAGCGCGTCCACGGAGAGCTTCTGGCTCTCGGCGAACTTCTCGGCCGCCTTGGTGGGCTTGCCGTCCTTGTCGAAGGCCGCCTTCGCGCTCGGGCCGAGCACCTCGCGGGTGATGTCCTCGCCCCGCTCCGCCACGTCCTTCACCCACACCGCCAGCCGCCGCGGCGTGCCGTAGGTGCGCACTTCCCCGTGCTTCAGCCGGGCCTCGGCCGCGCGCTCGGTGATGATGCGCTCGAGGTCCGCGAGCGCCGGGACGATGAACGACGCGGGGATCTCCTCGGCGCCGATCTCCAGGAGCAGATCACTTGCCACGGGCCACCTCCGCCTCGGCGGGCTTGTTGAAGGTCACCGTCTTCCAGTACTCGCTGGCGGCCTTGCCCTCGAGCACCGGCGGCTGCTCGCCCACCGTCCAGGGCGTCTTGAGCAGCGGGAAGCCGAGCTTCTCGCGCATCTTCAGGTAGCCCTCGGCGCACAGGCGCGCGTTGTCGCGCACGCGCTTGATGAAGTTGGCGCGCTCCGTCACCGAGATGGCCCCGCGCGCGTCCAGCAGGTTGAAGGCGTGCGAGCACTTGAGCGCGTAGTCATACGCGGGCAGCGGCACCTCGCGCTCGATGAGGCGCTTGCACTCCTTCTCGTACGCGTCGAACAGGCTGAACAGCATCTGCGGGTCCGACTCCTGGAAGGCGTACCGACTCATCTCCACTTCGTTGGCGTGGAAGATCTCGCGGTACTTGACGCCCTTGACCCACTCGATGTCGTAGATGTTCTCCACGTTCTGCAGGTACATGGCGATGCGCTCGAGGCCGTACGTCAGCTCCGCCGCGACGGGCCGGCACTCGAAACCCCCGCACTGCTGGAAGTAGGTGAACTGGGTGACCTCCATGCCGTCACACCAGACCTCCCAGCCCAGACCCCAGGCGCCCAGGGTGGGCGACTCCCAGTCGTCCTCGACGAAGCGGATGTCGTGCTCGAGCGGATCGATGCCGAACGCGCGGATGGAGTCCAGGTAGAGCTGCTGGACGTTCTTGGGCGCGGGCTTGAGGATGACCTGGAACTGGTGGTGCTGGAACAGGCGGTTGGGGTTCTCGCCGAAACGGCCGTCGGCGGGACGCCGCGAGGGCTGCACGTAGGCCACGTTCCAGGGCTCGGGGCCCAGGGCGCGGAGGAAGGTGGCCGGGTGCATGGTGCCCGCACCCACTTCGAGATCATAGGGCTGGGTGATGATGCACCCTTGCTTCGCCCAGTGATTCTGGAGCGTGAGGATGAGATCCTGGAAGTACATGGCGCCGCGGACCCTAGTGATGGGGTCCGGGAGCGTCAAGGACAGCCGTGACGCTCACTGCGCTTGCCAGTCGGGAAGATCGGAGATGCGCACCGTCATGTCCGTCACCTGACCTGGCTTGATGGGAACGGACAGCATCTTGTTGACGCCGTCGGGGTCAACCACCAGCAGCCGGTAGGTGTCCACGGGCAGCGGCACCTTGCGCAGCGGTGTGGTGCCGAGCTGATTCTCACCATCGAACACCGCGGCGCGAGGAATCGTGCGGAGCGTGAGCCAGCCGAGCGCCGCCTTCGCCGCGCCCTTGGCGGTGCTCGTGTCGATGATCTCGGGCTCGCCGTCGACCGGCGGCTCGGCGTCGGCGGTGGCCGGTTTCGCCGGAGCGGCGGCCTTCGGCTTGGACTCCGGCGCGGGATCGACGGACTTGCGCGTCCGCTTGGAGGTGGCTCGGGTGGGCTCCGGCGTGGGTTCCGCGGCCTGGGCCACCACCGGCGCCTGCTCCGCCGCGGGCCGCGGCGTGGGCTCCGGGGACGGAGTCTCCTGCCCTGCCGCCTGAGCCTCTGGCTGCGAGGACAGGGGTACGGGGAAGCGTTCCGCCGGAGGAGGCCCGTGAGGCGGCTCCTCCCCCTTCAGGCGCTCGAGCGCGGTGGCGAACAGGGGGGTCAACCGGGCCCGCGTCGGCGGGTGGTAGAAGGCGACGCCCACGGCCACGAGCAGCAGCACCAGGAAGAGCCCCCCACCCCAGCCCCTTCGCTGTTTCGCCAGCTCCGCCTGGGCCTCCGGGGACAGCCGGGCACGCGGGGACGGCAGGGTCACCTCGCGCTCCTCGGTCCCGGCGGCCTCGGCCTCGGGCTCTTCCGGGATGGCCACGGGCCGGAATCCTCCGGGGGCCCTGCGGACCGGCTGCGTCTTCTCGAGCGGATCCTCCTCGTCCTCCTCCGGCTCGGCGGCCACGGGACGGGAGACCGCCGCCCGGGCAGGTAGCCGCGCGGGAGCGGCCACGGCAGCGGCCCGGCGAGGAACGGGAGCGGGCGTCTTCGCCGGAGGAGCGGCCACGGACGCCATCTGCCCCGAAGGCGGCTTCGCGACACGCGGTGGAGCCACCGGGGCTGGAGGTGGGGGCCGGCGCATCCGCTCCGTGGGATCTTCCTTGTCGGGAGCACCGAGCGGCACGGCGGGTTTCTCGACCCCCGTGTCCCGCTCGAGGCCATTGGCGCTCTCCAGCAGCGCGCGCGTCTTCTGGAGCTTGTCCTCGAAGAGCTGGCGCATCACCGTGGCCAGCTGCTCCTCGTGGAAGAGCTCCGGTCCGCACGCGGCCTCGATGGCGCGGGCCATCTCCCGGCCCGAGGCGAAGCGCCGCTCCGGCTCCCGCTCCATCGCGCGCATCACCACCTGGGACAGCGCCTCGGGCACGCGTGGGTTGAGGCTCGAGGGCGAGGGCACGTCCGCCGCGGAGATCTTCAGCATCACCGCGCCCTCGTGGGAGCCGGCGAACAGCCGGCGTCCGCAGAGCAGCTCGTGCAGGAGGATGCCGGCGCAGAAGAGGTCGCTCCGGCCGTCGAGCTGCTCGGAGCCCTGCACCTGCTCGGGAGACATGTAGCCGGTGGTGCCCTTCACCATGCCCACCTGCGTGCGGCCGAGCCGGCCCTTCACCTTGGCGATGCCGAAGTCGATCACCTTCACGTGGCCATCGAAGGTGACCATCACGTTCTTGGGCGACACGTCCCGGTGCACCACCGGCCGGGGCTTGCCCGAGGGATCGGTGAAGTGGTGCGCGTAGTGGAGCCCGAGGCACGCATCCCTCACGGCTCGGGCCGAGAAGCCCAGGGGGAGCGGACGCTGCTGCTTGATGGAGGCCTGGAGGATCTGCTCGAGGTTCTGCCCGGCGAGGAACTCCATGGCCAGGTACAGCTCCTCGTCCTCCTGGCCGAGATCGAAGACCTGGGCGATGTTCGCGTGCGCGAGGGCGGCGGTGATGCGGGCCTCGTCCAGGAACATGCGGACGAAGTGCTCGTCCTTGTGGATGTCCGGGAGGATCTGCTTCAGCGCGACGAACTTGCGGAACCCACCGGGCCCGGCGGTGAAGGCGAGGAAGAGCTCGGCCATCCCGCCGACGGACAGACGGGTGACGATCTCGTACTTGCCGATGCGGCGTCCGCGGTCGGGGTCGAGACCCGCGTTTCCTGGGTCCCCTGAGTAGGCCATTGACGCCGCATTCTAGCGGTTGGGTGGAACCGGGTCGACAACGTGGCTCAAGCCGGGTCCTGTAGCCAGGGAGGCAACACGCCCGCCATCTCCTGCCGGCCGGGCAGGCCCGCCACGGCGCCGAGGTGCTCGACCACCCGGGAGCCCACCGCACAGCCGAAGGTGGCCAGCGCCTCCAGGTCCTCGCGAGAGGCCTTCGCGAGCGCCGCGTCATCCGCGTAGCGCCGCGAGAGCCCATGGAGGAAGGCCGCCGTGAAGCCATCCCCTGCCCCGGTGGTGTCCACCACGCGGACGCGGGGCGCCGGAACGCGAACCACCTCGCCGCGCCAGAGGAAGACGGCGCCGGCCTCGCCCCGCGTCACCACGGGCAGCGTCACGCCCAGTCCCGAGAGGTGACGCAGTGCATCGTCGGGGTCCGTGCGGCCGGTGGCGAAGGCGATCTCCTCCTCGGAGAGCTTCACCACCGAGCACCGGGGCAGCAGGAGCCGGAGCTGCTCGCGCAGCACCTCGAGGTCCTCCCACGCGTGGAGCCGGAGGTTGGGGTCACAGCTCACGATGCGCCCCGCGGCGCGAGCGGCCTCCACGGTGCGCAGCATGGCCGCCCGGGCCGTGGGCAGCTTCAACGAGTTGGTCCCGAAGTGCACCACGCGCGCACGGCCGAGGAAGGCCGGGTCCACGTCCCGCTCGCTCAAGAGGAACTCGGCCGAGTTCGTGCGGAAGTACGTGAAGCTGCGCTCGCCGCGCGCGTCGATGGAGATGAAGACGAGCCCCGTCCTGGCCTCGGGCGTCTGGCGCACGTGGCTGACGTCCACGCCCTCGGCGGCGAGGCGCTCGCGCAGGAAGTGGCCGAACTCGTCCTCGCCCACCACGCCCACGTAGGCCGAGCGGCCGCCCAGCCGCGCCACGCCCACGGAGACATTGGCCAGCGAGCCACCGATGCTCGGCATCCACGCCGTCACGTCGCGCACGCGCTGAGCGGACTCCGCGGGGAGGAAGTCCACCAGACTCTCCCCGACACACACCACGTCCATGAGCCGCCTCCTGGAAGCCGCCCGTCAGTCCAGCCCCACCTGGGCCATGAAGTCCACGCTCTTGAGGCGGCGGCCGAGGTGGTGGGAGATGAAGACGTTGAGCACCCCGCGCGCCCGGGCCCGGAGCTCGGCCGGCAACGGGGTGCGCTGGCCCTCCTGCAGCGCGCGGAGCCCGGACAGCAGCTCGGCGGGGACGGCCACCGCGTCGCGCGCCCGGAAGCCACAGGGCTCGCACACCGCGCCGCCATGCGCCTGGTCGAAGCGGGGCCGCTCGCCCGGCGGGCCACCACACAGCGCGCACGAGTCGAAGCGGGGCATCAGCCCGGCCTGGGCCAGGGCGGACAGCTCGAAGGCCAGCAACGAGGTGGGCCCGGCCTCCTTCGCGTCCAGCTTGCCCAGGTACTCCTCCAGCAGCTCGAAGAGCTCCAGGTGCGGCTCGTGGTCGCGCGTCAGCTCGCGGCACAGCTCCACGGCATACAGGGCGCGAGCGATGAGGGAGAGGTCCTCGCGGGCCCCGTAGTAGCCGGCGACGATGTCGGCCGAGTCCAGGCGCACCGTGGAGCCACGCGTCTCCACCAGCTGCACGCGCAGCCGCATGTAGGGCTCCAGCGCGCCGGCGAAGCGCCGCTTGCTCTTGCGGGCCCCGGCCGCGAAGGCCGTCAGCTTGCCGTGCTCGCGTGTGAGGAGGGTGACCAGCCGGTCGGACTCTCCGTAGTCCACCGTGGAGAGGACCAGCGCCTCATCGACGAAACGCTCCATGAGTCCGGTTCAACGCGCGAGGGGGTTGGGAGCCTTCCCGGTCATCACCAGGGCCACGTACGCCCCCACGCCGAGCGCCACCACCAGCAGCACGGCGAGCGCCAACCAGGCCCGCTTCCGCCGCTCGCGCTCCAGCACCACGGGGCTCGGCTCCGGCGTGGCCTTGTCCACCTCCTCGTAGCGGAGGATGGCCTCTTCCGGGGCCAGGCCGATGACGGTCGCGTAGGCGCGGATGTAGTTGACGACGAAGACGCGCGAGGGCAGCCGCTCCATCTGCCCTTCCTCGAGGGCGGCGATGAGGCTCGGGGAGATCTTCGTCACCTGCGACACCTCGTCGCGGGACAGGCCGCGCAGCTCGCGCTGCTGGGACAGGTATTTGCCGAATTCGACGTGGTCCACGGGGGTGGGACTTTCTGGTTACAAGGCCTCGAGGAGCCGGTGGCAGTCGTCCTTGAGGACCTGGCTCCTGGCCTTGGCCTCGCAGGCGGTGAAGCTCTGCCGCGCCTCTTCCATCTTCCCCTGCTTCACCTGGCAGGCGCCCTCGCGCAGGTAGGCATCGGCTACGTCCGGGCAGGCCTCACGATAACGGCCAAAGTAGCGGCATGCGTCGGAAACGTTACCCGTCTCCTCGTAGATGACACCCAGGTTCTTGTAGCCCATGCAGAAGCCGGGGTTGGTGGTCACCGCGGCCTTGATGTTCTGCAGCGCGCGCTCCGTCTCGCCCTTCTTGTAGAGGGCCCAGCCGAGGTTTCCCTGGGCGATGAAGGGCGTGGGGTAGAGCATGTCGTTGAGGGACGCCTCGTACAGCTTGATGGCCTCGTCGTAGCGCGCCTGGGACAGGTACACGTTGGCCAGGTTCGTCTTGGCCTCGGAGAAGCCGGGACGGTACTCCAGCGCCTTCTTGTAGTGCTGGATGGCCTCCTCGGGGCGGTTGAAGGCCAGGTGCAGGAGGATGGCCATGGCGTTGTGGGCCTCCGGGTACTCCGGATCCAACGCCAGGGACTTCTCCATCTCCTTGTAGGCCTCCTGCACGTTGCCGGCTGCCTGGGCCTGGAGGCCGATCTCGTAGCGGAGCTCGGCGCCGCGGCGCTCCTGCTCGGTGGGGACGTGCTTGCAGCCCACGAGGGCGAGCG
Organism: Archangium sp.; assembly: GCF_057119385.1. Lineage (NCBI taxonomy): Bacteria > Pseudomonadati > Myxococcota > Myxococcia > Myxococcales > Archangiaceae > Archangium > Archangium sp. The sequence continues at coordinate 36,629 of NZ_DBNGVP010000008.1, forward strand.
CGAGGAGCCAGGCGGAGGAAAGGCGGCGGTGCATGGGGTCGGTTCTTCTCTTCACGGCGGGGTCAGGGGTGATTCAGAAGGAGGCCAGCAGGCGGCCCAGGTTCATCGAGGCGGTGCGCTTCTCGTCGGCGCGGCTCTTGGCGGCGCCCGGCACCAGCTTCGGGTCCTTGTAGAAGACGGGCAGCGTCTTGAGCAGCTCGTCCTGGCCGGCGGGCTGCAGGGAGCGGAAGTGCGCGTCGTCCATCATGAAGCCCATGGACTCCACGAAGGCGAGCGCCTCGGCCTCGTCCTGCTGGTAGTCGTCCTGGCTCGCGGCGCGGCGGCCGGGGACGTACACGGCGCAGTCCTGGGCCTCGGGGAGATACAGGTAGATGAAGACGGCGAAGCCGCCCGAGCCGCGCAGCCCCAGCACGAAGGCCTGAGCCGGCCCCGCCTGCTTGCCGGGGATGGCCAGGTGCGGCGAGTTGATGGACTGGTACAGCGCGAGGACCTGCTCGCGGCTGGCGGGCAGGCCTCGGAACCGCTCGTCGATGGAGAACACGTTCGGCGCAACCCCCGCGCTACCGCGTGGTGAGGGTGAACTCCTCGGACTGATCTTCCGTCTCCGCCGCGGTGCGCTGGTAGCGGATGAGCGGGTTGTCGATCATCACGTTGCCGCCGCCCTCGTTGCCCTCTCCGATGATGACCTTGAACACGTGCTGGGGAGATTCGCTCCGACGCGAGCCGGACGCCACTTTGTGGGCCATCATCAACACGGTGTTCTTCCCCGGCTGGAGCAGGTGGGTGATCTCCGTGATGACCTGGTCCTCGGCGCTGCGCAGCTTCCGCACCCAGCGGGAGTTGACGTAGAGGTCGATGTCGTACTCCGCCATGCCCACCACGGGCTGCTCCGTCACGAGCCAGTAACGGCGGGTGATGCGCGCCGGGGCGGTGTCCACCGGAGCGGGCGCGGGAGCCGGGGTCGCCACGGCCGGAGCGGGCGCCGGGGCGGGCGTGGGAGCCGGAGCGGGAGGCGGGGCCACGGGAGCCACCGGGGCGGGCGCGGGAGCCGGAGCCGCGGCGACGGGCGCGGGAGCCGGGGCCACGGGGGCGTTCACCAGCTTCACGGCATAGGCGGGAGCGTCGATGTAGACGTTGCCCTTGTCGTCGATGCGGACGGAAGCGACCTTCTCGAACTTCTGGTTCGTCACGCCGTCGATGCGGACGCCGTTGAGGAACACCGAGCCGGCGAGAGCCGACATGGGCAACAGCAGGGCCGAGAGGACGAGGGCGGGGATGGAGCGGCGCGGCATGATGAAGACTCCTCCGGGGTGAGAGCGATAGCGCACCCGCCCGGGACGGACAAGCGCGCCTCACCGGAGACCGGGGCAGCCGCCTGGAAATTCAGACGGCTGCCTGCTCAGGGAGACTTCTCTTCGGGGCTCTTCTCCAGGGCCTCCCGCTGGGCGAGCGCCCAGTCTCCACCCAGCCCCTCCCCTTCCCGGAACCGCTTGAAATCACGGCGGACGAGCCGGGGATAGCGCCGGAAGGTGTCCAGCTCCCCCGCCTTCTTGGCCTGCCAGATGCGGGTGGGGCCGGCGTTGTAGGCCATGAGAGCCAGGTCCAGGTCGCCGAAGCGGTCGTTCAGCTCGCGCAGGTAGCGGATGCCCAGGCGCACGCCCAGGGCCGGATCCGAGGCCACCTCCTCGCGCGACAGGCGCAGCCCCTGCTTCTCCGCGAGGAAGTGCAGCGTGCTGGGCTTGATCTGCATCAACCCCCGAGCGCCCTTCTCGGAGACGGCCTCCTCGGTGAAGTCCGACTCCACGTCGATGATGGCGAGGATCAGCAGCGGGTCATACCCCGTCCGGCCGGACTCCTCGGCGATGGCGTGGACGATCTGCCGGCGCAGGGTGAGACCGAGGTCCGGGGCCCGCTTGGCGAGCACCGCGTCGATGAGCGCCGCGTCGGGGGGCGTCACCTCGAAGCGAGAGGGCTCGGCCACGAGGGGCACCTCGGGAGGGGCGAACAGGGGCACGGCCCGGGCGGAGAGCACCAGGGCCACTCCAGCCACCAGGGGCAGCTTTCCACACCCCGAGCCGAGTGCATGAAGCCAGCGGAACAGCCCCTCCCCACGCCGCCCGCCTGGAGCGGAGGGGGTGGCCATCACTTGCGCTGCCCCAGAGCGTCGATGCGCTCGGCCAATCGGATCAGCCGTGCCTCGATGTCCTGGATATCCTCCCTGCGGGGAATCTTGATGGTGAGCAGGGCGCGCTTCACACCCTCCTCCACGTTGTGCTCCAGGTCCTTGCGATGACCCGCCAACCGCTCCGTCAGCAGACGGCCCTGGCGGATCATCTCCTCCTGGCTCCACCCGGCCAGCTCGGCCACGCGCTGCACGGTGCGGGCGGCCTCGTCCTCGGCGGTGGACACGGCCAACAAGGCCTGGCTCCACACCCGCTCGAACGTCTCGGCCAGCGGGCGCTTCTGCGGGGTCTCCACCTTGTCCATGCAACGCTCTCCAGCACGGCTCCCCGGGCCCGAGTCCCGGAAAGCGGGGTAAGGACAACCGAGGTAAGCACAGCCCTCGATTGAAGGAAACGCCTCCCACGCTCGCCCGCCTGCTCCAGGCGTCCACTGCTGGATGCTCGCCCGGTGAGCCCGGGTCGACCTCCATGGTTCCCTTCGGATTAGTGCACCAGCGCGTCACCCGTCAAGCCGTGAAACCGTAAAGAGCCGAAAAGAAAACCGCCACCCCGGAACAACCGGAGCGGCGGTGGGAACTTCAAGACAGCGGGTGCGGACTAGGCGGCACCGCTGGTCTGGGAGCCCTCGGGCCGGCCGCCGGTGGGGGGCAGGCTCGGAGCGACATCGTCCTCGTGGGCGATGGCCAGGGCGGCCTCCATCTCGGAGATCTCGTCGGCGGGGCTCTCCACCTCGATGTCGAGGTACTTGTAGTTGGGGAGACCCGTACCGGCGGGGATGAGCCGACCCATGATGACGTTCTCCTTGAGGCCGCGCAGGTAGTCCACCTTGCCGTTGATGGCGGCCTCGGTGAGCACCTTGGTGGTCTCCTGGAAGGAGGACGCCGAGATGAACGACTCGGTGGAGAGCGAGGCCTTGGTGATGCCGAGCAGCAGCGGCTCGCCGACGGCGGGACGCATGTCCTTGGCCATGACCTTCTCGTTCTCCTCCTCGAACACGTACTTCTCGACCTGCTCGTCGACGAGGAAGCTGGTGTCGCCCACGTCGGTGACGCGCACGCGGCGGAGCATCTGCCGGACGATCACCTCGATGTGCTTGTCGTTGATCTTCACGCCCTGGAGCCGGTAGACCTCCTGCACCTCATCCACCAGGTAGCCCGCGAGCGCCTTCTCGCCGAGCACCTTGAGGATGTCGTGCGGGTTGGCCGAGCCCTCCATCAGCGCCTCGCCGGCCTTGACGCGGTCACCGGCGTGCACGTTGATGTTCTTGCCCTTGGAGATCAGGTACTCCTTGGCCAGGTCGGTGCGCAGCTCGCCGTTCACCTCGGGGGTGAGGATGAGCTTGCGCTTGCCCTTGGTGTCCTTGCCGAAGGACACCACGCCGTCGATCTCCGCGATGGCCGCGGCGTCCTTGGGCTTGCGGGCCTCGAAGAGCTCGGCCACGCGGGGCAGACCGCCCGTGATGTCCTTGGTCTTCGTGGTCTCGCGAGGCACCTTGGCGATGACCTCACCGGCGTGGATCTCATCGCCGTCGTTGACGGTGATGATGGAGCCCTGGGGCAGGAAGTAGCTGGCCGGCGCCTTGGAGGACACGAGGTTCTTGGTGTTGCCCTCCTCGTCGCGCAGGGTGATGCGCGGACGGGCCTCGGGGTCCTTGGACTCGACGACCGTCTTGCGGCTGAGGCCGGTCACCTCGTCCAGCGACTCGTTCATCGTGACGCCTTCGATGATGTCCTCGAAGCGCACGGTGCCGCCCACCTCGGTGAGGAGGGGGATGGCGAACGGATCCCACTCGGCCAGCAGGGTGCCGGCCTCGAGCTTCTGGCCCTCCTTCACGAGGATGCGGGCGCCGTAGATGACCTGGTAGCGCTCGCGCTCGCGGCCGGTCTCGTCGACGATGACGAGCTCGCCGTTGCGGTTCATGGCGACCAGGCTGCCGTCCTTCTTCTGAACCGTGGCGAGGCCGGAGAACTTCACCGTACCCGCGTTGCGGTTCTCGAGGCTGGACTGCTCGGCGCGCCGCGTGGCCGCACCACCGATGTGGAAGGTGCGCATCGTGAGCTGGGTACCCGGCTCGCCGATGGACTGCGCCGCGATGACGCCGACGGCCTCGCCCACGGACACCTTGCGGCCACGGGCCAGATCACGGCCGTAGCACTCCACGCAGATGCCGCGCTTGGCCTGGCACGTGAGCACCGAGCGGATCTTCACCTTGTCGAGGCCGCTGTTCTCGATCTTCTTGACGCGGTCCTCGTCGATCTCCTCGTTGGCGCGCACGAGCACGTCGTTGGTGACCGGGTCGAGGATGTCATCGAGGGCCACGCGGCCCAGGATGCGCTCGCCGAGCGGCTCGATGATCTCTCCGCCCTCGACGAGGGCGCCGATGAACAGGCCGTCCATGGTGCCGCAGTCGTACTCGTTGATGATGGCGTCCTGCGCCACGTCGACGAGACGGCGGGTGAGGTAACCGGAGTTGGCCGTCTTGAGGGCCGTGTCCGCGAGACCCTTACGGGCACCGTGGGTGGAGATGAAGTACTGGAGCACCGAGAGGCCTTCACGGAAGTTGGCCGTGATGGGGGTCTCGATGATTTCACCGGACGGCTTGGCCATAAGGCCGCGCATACCGGCCAGCTGACGGATCTGCTGGGCGGAGCCGCGGGCACCGGAGTCGGCCATGATGTAGATGGGGTTGAACGACGGCTGCTTGCGCACCTCGCGCTTGCCGTCCTTCTCGCCCACGGCCTCGTCCTGGGAGATCTGCTGCATCATCTCGGCGGCCACCTTCTCGGTGATCTCCGCCCAGATATCGATGACCTTGTTGTAGCGCTCGCCGTCGGTGATGAGGCCCTCGAGGTACTGGTTCTCGATCTCGGCCACCTCCTTGCGCGCGAAGTCCAGGAACTCCTGCTTCTTGGCAGGAATGATCATGTCCTTGAGCGCGATGGAGATACCGGCACGGGTGGCGTTGGTGTAGCCGAGCGACCGGATGCGGTCGGCGAGCAGCACCGTCTCCTTCTCGCCGGTGAGGCGGTAGCAGAGGTCGATGAGGCCACCGAGCGACTTCTTGTCGAGCACCTTGTTGATGGCGTCGAAGCCCACCCGGCGCGGCACGATGTCCCAGAGGAGGACGCGACCGACGGTGGTCTCCTTGCGCTTGCCGAGGATGCGGCAGACGATCTTCGCCTGCAGGTGCACCTCGCCGTGGTCGTACGCGGCGCGGACCTCGTCGGGCGAGGCGAACACACGGCCCTCGCCGTGAGCGAACTCGCGGGCGCGGGTCATGTAGTAGATGCCGAGCACCATGTCCTGCGTGGGGACGATGATGGGCTTGCCGTTGGCGGGGCTGAGGATGTTGTTGGTGGACATCATCAGCACGCGGGCCTCCATCTGAGCCTCGATGGAGAGCGGCACGTGGACGGCCATCTGGTCACCGTCGAAGTCCGCGTTGAAGGCGGCGCACACCAGCGGGTGCAGCTGGATGGCCTTGCCCTCGATCAGCACGGGCTCGAAGGCCTGCATGCCGAGGCGGTGCAGGGTGGGGGCGCGGTTGAGGAGGACCGGGTGCTCGCGGATGACGTCCTCGAGGATGTCCCAGACCTCGGGACGCTCCTTCTCCACCATCTTCTTGGCGCTCTTGATGGTGGTGACGTACCCCTTCTCCTCGAGCTTGTTGTAGATGAACGGCTTGAAGAGCTCGAGCGCCATGATCTTCGGCAGGCCGCACTGGTGCAGGCGCAGCTCGGGACCGACGACGATCACGGAACGGCCGGAGTAGTCCACGCGCTTGCCGAGCAGGTTCTGACGGAACCGGCCCTGCTTGCCCTTGAGCATGTCGGACAGGGACTTCAGCGGCCGCTTGTTGGGGCCGGTGATCGTCTTGCCGCGGCGGCCGTTGTCGAACAGCGCGTCCACGGCCTCCTGGAGCATCCGCTTCTCGTTGCGGATGATGATGTCCGGGGCGTTGAGCTCCTGGAGCCGCTTGAGGCGGTTGTTGCGGTTGATGACGCGGCGGTACAGGTCGTTGAGGTCCGACGTGGCGAAGCGGCCACCGTCCAGGGGGACGAGCGGACGCAGGTCGGGCGGGATGACGGGGATGACGTCGAGCATCATCCACTCCGGCTTGTTGCCGGACATCCGGAAGGCCTCGGCGACCTTGAGGCGCTTGGCGTACTTCTTCTTCTTGGCCTCCGAGTTGGTCTCGCGCATGTCGCGGCGGAGATCCTCGGACAGCCGGTTCACGTCGATCGACTTGAGCAGCTCGCGGACGGCCTCGCCGCCCATGCCGGCGGAGAAGGACTCCTCACCGTGCTCCTCGTAGAGCCGGTGGAGCTTCTCCTCGCTGACGAGCTCGCCGCGCTGCAGCGGCGTCGCCTTGGGGTCGATGATGATGTAGCTCTCGCAGTAGAGGACCTTCTCGAGCTCCTTGAGCGTGATGTCGAGCAGGTTGCCGATGCGCGAGGGCAGCGACTTGAGGAACCAGATGTGCGCCACGGGCGTGGCGAGCGTGATGTGGCCCAGGCGCTCACGGCGCACCTTGGACTGGATGACCTCCACGCCGCACTTCTCGCACACGACGCCGCGGTGCTTCATGCGCTTGTACTTGCCGCAGTTGCACTCGTAGTCCTTCACGGGGCCGAAGATGCGGGCGCAGAACAGGCCGTCCCGCTCCGGCTTGAAGGTGCGGTAGTTGATCGTCTCCGGCTTCTTGACCTCGCCGTGCGACCACTGCCGGATCTTGTCCGGCGACGCCAGCGCGATGCGGATGGCGTTGAACGAGAGCGGATCCTTCGGCTTCTCGAAGAAGTTGAAAATGTCCTTCACGGTGCCTCCGAATTTCTTCTGAGCGCGTGAGCGCGAATTCGTTTCGCCTGGCCGCCAGCGCCCGCCCGCTGAGGGAGCGGGCGCCGGGGGTCAAGCACGCTGGGACTAGGCCTCGGTACCGGTCTTCACGCGGTCCTCGCCATCGCCACCACCACCACCGAAGTCTCCGGAGAAGGAGCGCTGGCGCTCGGGCGGAGCGCTCTCCAGCAGCTCGACGTCGAGCGCGAGCGACTGGAGCTCCTTGAGGAGGACGTTGAACGACTCGGGCAGGCCGGACTCGAGGACGTTGTCGCCCTTGACGATCGCCTCGTACATGCGCGTGCGGCCCACCACGTCGTCGGACTTGACGGTGAGGAACTCCTGGAGCGTGTACGCCGCGCCGTAGGCCTCCATCGCCCACACTTCCATCTCTCCCAGACGCTGGCCGCCGAACTGGGCCTTGCCGCCCAGGGGCTGCTGCGTGACGAGCGAGTAGGGCCCGATGGAGCGGGCGTGGATCTTCTCGTCCACCAGGTGGTGCAGCTTGAGGATGTACATGACGCCCACGGTGACGTTCTGGTCGAACGGCTCACCGGTGCGGCCGTCGAAGAGCACCATCTGGCCGGTCCGCGGCAGGCGGGCCTCGTCGAAGAGCGAGTGGATCTCCGTCTCGCGCGCGCCGTCGAACACCGGCGTGGCGACATGGATGCCCTTCTTCAGGCGGTAGCACAGGCTCTTGACCTCGTCGTCATTGAGCCCGTCCACGAAGTCGCCGAAGGCCTTGTCGTCGTAGACGGTCTTCAGCTGCTTCTTGAGGTTCTCGCCGCTGTAGTTCTCGTCGATGTAGCGCTGCAGCTGCTCGCCCACGCCCTTGGCGGCCCAGCCCAGGTGCGTCTCGAGGATCTGCCCGATGTTCATGCGCGAGGGCACGCCCAGCGGGTTGAGCACGATGTCCACCGGACGCCCGTCCTCGAGGTACGGCAGATCCTCCTCGGGGAGGATGCGGGAGACGACGCCCTTGTTACCGTGGCGGCCGGCCATCTTGTCGCCCACGGCCAGCTTGCGCTTGATGGCGACGTACACCTTGACCATCTTGATGACGCCCGGCGGGAGCTCATCGCCCTTCTTGATGCGGGCGATCTTCTCGCCGAAGGCCAGCTTCACGGCCTCGGTGGTCTCCTCCAGGTTGCGGAGGATGTCGCGCAGCTTGCCGTCGAGCGGATCGCCGACGGAGATCTCCGTCCAGTACTTGTACGGGACGGTGGCCAGCAGCTCGTCGGAGACGATGTCCCCCTTCTTCAGGAGGATCTTGCCCTTGTCGTCCACGAGCTTGCCCTGGATCTCCTTGCCACGGAGCATGATCCGCAGGCGGCCGTAGGCGCTGTCGCGCAGGACCTTGATCTCGTCGTTCTGGTCCTTGAGGAGCTTGGCCTCCTCCATGGACTCGATCTGCTTGGCGCGCTCGTCCTTCTCGACGCCCTTGCGGCTGAACACCTTGGCGTTGATGACGGTGCCCACCACGCCGGGGGGCACGCGCAGCGAGCTGTCGCGCACGTCGCCGGCCTTCTCACCGAAGATGGCGCGCAGCAGCTTCTCCTCGGGGGAGAGCTGGGTCTCGCCCTTCGGGGTGATCTTGCCCACGAGCACGTCGCCGGGCTTCACCTCGGCGCCGATGCGGATGATGCCGCTCTCGTCCAGGTCCTTGAGGGCCTCCTCACCCACGTTCGGGATGTCGCGGGTGATCTCCTCCTTGCCGAGCTTGGTGTCGCGCGCGATGCACTCGAACTCCTCGATGTGGATGGACGTGAAGACGTCCTCCTTGAGGATGCGCTCGGAGATGAGGATGGAGTCCTCGAAGTTGTAGCCCTGCCACGGCATGAACGCGACGACCACGTTCTGGCCCAGCGCGAGCTCGCCGGTCTCGGTCGCGGGACCGTCGGCGATCACGTCACCCTTCCGCACCCGGTCGCCCTTGCGGACGATGGGCTTCTGGTTGAGGCACGTGTTCTGGTTGGAGCGCTGGTACTTCAGGAGGTTGTAGATGTCGACCTCGCTGGAGATGTCGAACGCGCCCGCGGCGGAGTCCGCCTTCACCACGATGCGGCTGGCGTCCACGCTCTCCACGATGCCGTCGCGCCGGGCCACGCAGGTGACGCCGGAGTCGCGGGCCACAATGGCCTCGATGCCGGTGCCCACGAGCGGAGCGGCGGTGCGCAGCAGCGGAACGGCCTGGCGCTGCATGTTCGAGCCCATGAGGGCGCGGTTGGCGTCGTCGTTCTCGAGGAACGGGATGAGGGAGGCGGCCACCGACACCAGCTGGTTCGGGGACACGTCCATCAGGTCCACTTCCTCGGCCTTGGCCTGGACGAACTCACCGCCGCGGCGAGAGGACACGAGGGCGTTGACGAACTTGCCCTTCTTGTCGGTCTCGGCGTTGGCCTGGGCGATCGTGTGCTTCTCCTCCTCGAGGGCGGAGTAGAAGGCCACGTCACCGGTGACCGAGCCGGCCTCCACCTTCTTGTACGGCGTCTCGACGAAGCCGAACTCGTTGACGCGAGCGAAGGTGGACAGCGACGCGATGAGGCCGATGTTCGGACCTTCCGGCGTCTCGATGGGGCAGATGCGGCCGTAGTGCGTCGGGTGCACGTCGCGCACCTCGAAGCCCGCGCGCTCGCGGGTGAGGCCGCCGGGCCCGAGGGCGGACAGACGACGCTTGTGCGTGACCTCGGACAGGGGGTTCGTCTGGTCCATGAACTGCGACAGCTGGCTGGACCCGAAGAACTCCTTGATCACCGCCGTCACCGGCTTGGCGTTGATCAGATCGTGCGGCATGAGCGTCTCGATCTCCTGGAGGCTCATGCGCTCCTTGATCGCCCGCTCCATGCGCACCAGACCGATGCGGTACTGGTTCTCCAGCAGCTCGCCCACCGCGCGCACACGGCGGTTGCCGAGGTGATCGATGTCGTCGATCACACCCTTGCCGTTCTTGAGGTCCACCAGGTAGCGGATGACCTCGAGGATGTCGCGCTTGGTGAGGATCTGCCCGTCGAGCGGCTCCTCGAGGCCGAACTTGAAGTTCAGCTTGAGGCGGCCGACCTTGGACAGGTCATAGCGCTCGGGGTTGAAGAAGAGGTTGCTGAACAGGTTGGTGGCCGTCTCCGGCGTCGGGGGATCACCCGGGCGCAGGCGGCGGTAGATCTCCATGATCGCCTGCTCGGGCGACTCGATCTTGTCCAGCATCAACGTCTCACGCAGGTAGGGACCCACGTTGAGGTTGTCGATGAAGAGGACCTTGAACTCCTTGATGTCGCGCTTGAGGAGCTCGTCGATCTTCTCCTGCGAGACTTCCTCGTTGCACTCGAGGATGACCTCGCCGGTGTTCTCGTCCACCACGTCGTAGGCGGACACCTTGGTGAAGAGCTCGTCCGCGTCGATGGGGAGCGTCTTCATCTTGGCCGCCTCGAGCTTCTTGATGGCGGCGCGGGTGAACTTGCGGTTCTTCTTGACGATGATGTCGCCCGTCTTGGTCTTGATGTCGCGCGTGGCGCGCTGACCGGGCAACAGCTCCAGCTCCACGGACTTCTCGAAGTCGGTGTTGCTCTGGAGGTAGATGGTCTCCGTGGCGTAGTAGTAGTTGAGGATCTCCTCGGTGGAGCCACGGAACTCCAGCGGGTTCTTCTTGGCGGTGTCGGCCACCGCGCCCAGGGCGCGGATGAGCACCGTGGCCGGCAGCTTGCGGCGCCGGTCGATGCGGACGTACAGGATGTCCTTGTGGTCGAACTCGAAGTCGATCCACGAGCCGCGGTACGGGATGATGCGGGCGTTGTAGAGCAGCTTGCCAGACGAGTGGCTCTTGCCCTTGTCGTGGTCGAAGAAGGCACCCGGGCTGCGGTGCAGCTGGCTGACCACCACGCGCTCGGTCCCGTTGATGATGAAGGTGCCGTTCTGGGTCATCAGCGGGATTTCGCCGAAGTAGACCTCCTGCTCCTTCACGTCGCGGATGGACTGGGCGCCCGTCTCCTCGTCCTTGTCCCACACGACCAGGCGCACGACGACCTTGATGGGCGCCGAGTAGGTCATGCCACGCTGGTGGCACTCATCCACGTCGTACTTGGGCTTCTCGAGGTGATAGCTGACGAACTCGAGCGAGGACGTCTCGTTGAAGTCCCGGATGGGGAAGACCGACTTGAAAACTCCCTGAAGCCCGATGTCCTCACGCTTCTCCGGCGGGATATCAGCCTGGAGGAACTTCTCGTAGGACTGCTTCTGGATATTGATGAGGTTGGGAATGTCGATGGTCTTCGCGATCTTCGCGAAGGTCTTCCGCACTCGGAAGTTGTTCTGGATCTGCGTCGGCATTCGAACTCCGGGGCGAGCAAGCTCAGGCGGGGCGAGCTTGGGTAACGCGCAGCGGCAGCGGAAAATTTAGAGATACGGAAAGGGCAAAGCCGGCGCACCCTTTCCGGGCACGCCGGCCTGCTCATCCGGTCAGGAGGCGGCGGGAATTTTCCGAAACCCGTCGCCAACCTGAGACACAGCAAACTACTTGATGTCGACCTTGGCGCCAGCCGCGGTGAGCTGGTCCTTGATCTTCTTGGCGTCGTCCTTGTTGACGCCCTCCTTGACGGTCTTGGGAGCGCCCTCGACCAGGTCCTTGGCCTCCTTCAGGCCCAGGCCGGTGATGGCGCGGATCTCCTTGATGACGTTGATCTTGTTCGCGCCGGCGTCGGCGAGGATGACGTTGAACTCCGTCTTCTCCTCGGCGGCGGGAGCGGCGGCGCCACCAGCGGCGGGGCCAGCGGCCACGGCCACGGCGGCGGCGGAGACGCCCCACTTGGACTCGAGCTGCTTCACGAGCTCGGCGGCCTCCATCACCGTGAGGGTGGAGAGCTGGTCAACGATTGCATTCAGGTCAGCGGCCATTTCGATGTCCTTCTTTTTCTAGCGGCCTGTCTCCCCATGGGGAGGAAAAGGCCAGAGGGTTGCGGTGGGTTTGCTTCTGGGGGCTATTACTTGGGCTGCTTGTCCACGTTCGCCTGGAGCACGCGGGCCAGCTGGGAGCCGGGGGCCGCGATGGTGCGAACGAGCTTGCCGGCCGGCTGGTTGAGCATGCCGAGCAGCTGGGCGCGGAGCTCGGGCAGACCGGGCATCTTCGCCAGGGCCTTCACGCCCTCGACGTCGACGCGGCGGCCCTGCACGGACGCGCTGCGGACCTTGATGGTCTCGAGATCCTTGATGAAGTCCACGAGGATCTTCGCCGGAGCCACGACATCGTCGTAGCTGATGGCGATGGCCACGGGCCCCACGAAGTCCTGTGCAATGACCTCCACAGGCGTACCCTTCGCGGCGCGCTTGGCCAGCGTGTTCTTCAGGACCTTGTAGTCCACCTTGCCGTCGCGGAACTTCTTGCGCAGCTTGGTCACGGTCTCCACGTTCAGCTTGGAGAACTCCGCGACGATCGCAGTCTGAGCCCTCGAGAACTTCTCGTTGAGCTCCTTGATCAGTTCTTCCTTCTCGCTCTTGATCACTTGGTTTCACCTCCTCACGACACCCACCCGAAGGCGGGCTGGATTACCTGGGCCACAAGTGGCAGAGCGAGAGGAGCCCCGGAAGGCACCACACCGCACCTCCAGTCTCGGCAGGGCGACTCCACGAGTCGTTTGAACCCTGGGTGGTCTTCGTGGCTCCGACCGGTTGTCCGGTTGCCAACGGAGGGCACGAGTCCCACCCCGGGTCCCTGCTGTCTGGGACCAGGGATGTCTGAAGCGTCCCGTCTCATCGACGTGGCGCCTCAATTGCAAAAGCCGGGGCGCTATACCCGCGGCTTCGCGAAACGTCCAGCAAATTATGACTGCGGGCGTCAATCAGACGACGAAGGGGGCCTCCTGGATGAAGAGGCCCCCCTCCGTCTGAACCGACGACTCCCCTGCCCTACTTCTGACTACCGGTGGCGGGCGAGGATCTCGTTGGTGTCGATCTTGATGCCCGGGCTCATGGTGGCGGAGATGGCCACGCCCTTGAGGTAGACGCCCTTGGCGGTGGCCGGCTTGAGCTTCATCACCAGGTCCACCAGGGTGTTGAAGTTCTCGGTGAGCTTCTCCGGGGTGAAGGAGGCCTTGCCGACCTTGACGTGGACGATACCGGCCTTCTCGGCGCGGAACTCCACCTTACCGCCCTTGGCGTCACGGACGGCCTTGGCCACGTCCATGGTCACCGTGCCCACCTTCGGGTTGGGCATGAGGCCACGGGGACCGAGCACCTTACCGAGGCGGCCGACCACACCCATCATGTCCGGGGTGGCGATGACGGTGTCGAAGTCGAGGAAGCCGCCCTCAATGCGCTTGGCCAGCTCGTCGCCGCCCACCACGTCGGCGCCAGCACCCTCGGCCTCGGTGGCGCGCTCGCCCTTGGCGAACACGGCCACGCGCACCGTGGCACCCGTACCGTGCGGGAGGACCACGGCGCCACGGACCATCTGGTCCGCGTGCTTGGGGTCCACGCCGAGGTTGAGCGCCACTTCGACGGTCTGGTCGAACTTGGTGGCGCGGGTGGCCGTGGTCTCCTTCAGGAGGGCGAAACCATCGGCGATCGTGTAGCGCTTGTTGCGGTCCACCTTCGCGATGGCCGCACGGAACTTCTTACCGGTCTGAGGCATGTGAAATATCCTGTTTCAGAAGAGGTGGAGGTGGAAGGTCAGACGACGTCGATGCCCATGGAGCGCGCGGTGCCAGCGATGGTGCGCTTGGCGGCCTCCAGAGAACCGGCGGTCGTGTCGTCGATCTTCTTCTTGGCGATCTCCTCGAGCTGCTTCTGAGTGATCTGCCCCACCTTCTCCTTGCCCGGCTTCTTGGCGCCCGAGCCCTTCTTCTTCTCGGTGTGCAGGCCCGCCGCCTTCTTGATGAGGACGGCCGCGGGAGGCGTCTTCAGGATGAAGGTGAAGGAGCGATCCGCATACACGGTGATGATGACCGGGATGATCAGACCTTCCTTGGCCTCCGCCTGGGTCTTGGCGTTGAACTGCTTGCAGAACTCCATGATGTTCACGCCCTGCTGACCGAGCGCGGGGCCGATCGGCGGAGCGGGGTTCGCCTTGCCGGCGGGAATCTGCAGCTTGACCTGTCCTGTGACCTTCTTCATTTGCTGAGGACTGCCTTTCGAGACGGTGGTTCGTACGGGCCGCTTGACGGGCGGCCCTCCCACCCTGGGTATCCCCGAGCGCTCACGCGCCGGGGAAGACTGCTAGCCGGTGGTCTTCTCCACCTGCATGAAATCGAGCTCCACCGGGGTGGCGCGGCCGAAGATGCTCACGAGCACCTTCACGCGGCCCTTCTCGGCGTTGACCTCTTCCACCGTACCATTGAAGTTGGCGAAGGGGCCGTCGATGACGCGGACGGTGTCGCCGTCGGAGAACTGCACCTTCGGCTTGGGCTTGAGCGTGCCCTCGGAGATCTGCGAGGTGAGCCGGGCCACTTCCTTGTCGGAGATGGGCGTGGGCTGCTCGTTCTGCGCCGCACCGGGGAAACCGGTGATCTTCGGCGTGTTCTTCACGAGGTGCCAGGAGCGATCATTGAGCTCCATCTGCACGAAGATGTAGCCCGGGAAGAACTTGCGCCGGGATGTCTTCTTCTCGCCCTTCACCATCTCGACGACCTGCTCCATCGGGATCAGGATTTCGCCGAACAGGTCCTGCAACCCCTCGAGACGGATCCGCTCCTCCAGGCTCTTCTTCGCCTGGTTCTCGAAGTTCGAGTAGGTGTGGACCACGTACCATTTCATCGCCATTACAACTTCCCCCAGATGGCGGGTATCCACTCAACCATAAGGTTGTAGGCGAGGGTGTCGATGCAGAAGAGCAGGACGGCCGCCACGACGGAGGCGACGATGACCGCCACGGTCGACGCCTTGGTCTCCGCCCAGGAAGGCCAGGTGACCTTCATCAACTCGGAAGCGACATCGAGCGAGAGGGCGTGCGTCTTGGGATTCACGTAGGCCCCCACCGCGAGCCCCGCGGCGAGCAGGAAGCCCACCAGGGTGGAGACCTGCCAGTCGACGCCGTCGATGATGACGGGGTCGCTCCAGCCGGCCCGTGCCCAGATGAGGCCACAGACGTGCTCCAGGAAGAGCGCGAAGATGATACCCGCGATGAGGAAGAAGATGACCACGAGCCGCTTCGGGTCCATCCCCGAACGGTTCGCCTGCTGGCTGGCCTCGGATGCCGCTGCCATGATTCCTCGCTGACTGAAAACTGCCTGATCCCGGAAACACAGGGACCCCCGGTACGTGGGTACCGAGGGTCCCTGCAACTAACAACTGGCAGGCCAGGAGGGATTCGAACCCCCAACACGCGGATTTGGAGACCGCTGCTCTACCGTTGGAGCTACTGGCCTAAACACCCGACCACAACAACCGAACTAGACCTTACCTTCCTTATGGACGGTATGCTTCCGGTCGCGGGGGCAGTACTTGCTCAGCTCGAGCTTGTCCTGGCTCTTCCGCTTGTTCTTGGTGGTGTAGTAGTTCCGCTCCTTGCACACCGTGCACTCGAGCGAGATGATGCTGCGGTTACCCTTGGGCATGACTTGAACTCGATAAGCACGAGGGGAAAGCCGTTTATCACAGCTCCCCCTCGGGGTTAACCACCCTGTTGGGACGGGCAGGAAGCCCGCCAACCAACTAGGCGATGATCTCGGCCACGACGCCGGCGCCCACGGTACGGCCACCCTCGCGAACAGCGAAGCGCAGCTCCTTCTCCATGGCCACAGGGGTGATCAGCTCCACCTCGATGGCGATGTTGTCGCCGGGCATCACCATCTCGACGTTGTCCGGCAGCTTCACCGTGCCGGTCACGTCCGTGGTGCGGAAGTAGAACTGCGGGCGGTATCCCTTGAAGAACGGGGTGTGACGGCCACCCTCTTCCTTCGACAGGACGTAAATCTGCGCCTTGAACTTGGTGTGCGGCGTGATGCTGCCCGGCTTGGAGAGCACCTGGCCACGCTCGAGGTCCTCACGCTTCAGACCACGCAGCAGCGCGCCGATGTTGTCGCCCGCGCGGCCCTCGTCCAGCAGCTTGCGGAACATCTCCACGCCCGTGACGACCGTCTTCTGCGTCGGGCGCAGACCCACGATCTCGATTTCCTCGCCCACCTTGATG
>NZ_DBNGVP010000009.1:0-13838 GCF_057119385.1 Archangium sp.
CCAGGGGATGGTGATGGCCAACCCCACGGTGGCGCTGGAGATGAGCCGCCTCCTCGGGCAGCGGCTGGCGAAGATGGCGCAGCAGGACCGGGCGCCCCAGAAGCGCAAGGGCCTGTTCGGCCGCTGAAGCACGGAGCTCCGGGCTCGCCCTTCAGGCGGCGAGCAGGAGCCGCTCCCGGGCCTTCGCGAACGCGTGCGCCGCGCGCACCAGCAACTCCAGGTTGCGCCGGACCTTGCCGGCATCCTCCACGAAGGCGGCGGTCTCATACGCGAGGCCCACGTGGTTACCCTGCACGAAGCTCACGCTCTCGGGGTTCACGAGCTCGTGGAGTGCCTGCTGGACGTCCGGGTCCTGGAGGAGCTTCTGGCCCGCCTCGACCGAGGCGCACTGGAAGATGTGGGCCTTGTCGAGCACGGGCTCTCCCGCCTTGAAGACGTTGGGAGTGCCCACCCCCTCGAACAATGCCGTCCACTTGCGCGGCGCGGCGACGAAGTGCCGGGGCAACTTCCCGGGCACTTCCACCCGCCCCACGTACACGTGCTCGTTCTCCTTCCTCCCGCCCATGCGCTCGCCCTTCTCCCGGAAGATGCGCACGGGCAGCCCCTCGAGCTCGCCGGAGAGGGTGCCTCCCCTCTCGTACGTCAGTCCGAGCGGCCCGGCCATGTTGGCCCAGGAGGCCTGCCGTTTCTCATCGAGCAGCTCCTGCTTCTTCGCGGCCCAGTAGCCATAGGTGAGGGAACCCGCCATGAAAACGAAGAAGGCGATGACCTCGGGCGAGCCCCAATCCAGGATGTCCATGACGCGCCCAGCATACCCCGCCGCGGCCCGCCCCGCTCCAGGAGCCGGGGTTCACGCCGGGGGCGCGCGTCGACCTGTGAGGGCCAGGAAGAGCACCCCGCCCAGCGCCGCCACGCCCAGCCAGGTGCCCACCCATCCGGCGGGCGTCATCCCGGGCTCCACGGTGAAGGAAGACTGACCGGGAAGCAGCCGCACCCCGAGCAGCCCCTGCTCGGAGAAGGTCTCCAGGGCGCGCTCGCCGTCCCCCGTGGCGCGGTAGAAGTCATAGGCCACCACGGGCAGCACGAGCGGACCGCCCTGGGGTGCATCCACGCGCACGCTCCACCGCGAGCCGTCGCGCTCCGCCTCGAGCACCTGGATGCCTCCACCCGGCACCGGTGAATCGGACACGCGCTCCACCCACTGCTCCACGGGGTGGGTGCGAGGCAGGTACTCGCCGTTGGCCGTGAACCCGCTGAAGCCATTGCGCCGCAGCGTCCACGGGTTGATCGCCGCGTCATCCCAATCCCCCACCAGGCTGTTGGTGCGCAGGAAGGGCGGCGTGGACAGGGCGAGCACCACCGTCGCCCCGGTGATGATGGCGCCCAGGCGCGGGCTGATGGGCGCGCGGGCCAGGAAGAGCCCGGCGGCGGCGAGCGAGAGGAACGCCGTCACGCCCAGCAGGCGCCAGGGGAACTGGATGGCGCTGAACGCCGTGGGCAGCACGCTCACGAAGGGAAGCGGGGCCACCATGAAGAGGAGACAGCCGGCCCACAGCACGGCCAGGCCCTTCGCGAGCGCCGTCAGCCGCGCGTCCCCCACCGCCAGGCCGCGCCTCGCCACCACGGCATGGGCCCCGGCCGCCAGCGCCAGCACCACCCACTGGCCCGACCCCAGGGAGAAGCACATGCTGTCGAATTCGAAGGTGGAGATGCCATTCCACCGGTTGGGGTGCTCGTCGAACCACTGCCACGGCTGGACGCGGTGGCCGTGGACGAAGTCGGGCAGGCTCCGCATCACCGCCGGCACGCCCGCCCACACGTCCGGCAGGGCGAGCCGCGCGGGGAGGAAGTGCCAGAGCGTCAGCACCCCGCCCAGCAGCCCGCCCGCGGCCACGCGCCCCGCGTCGCGCCAGCCCAGCCGGGAGCCGAGGCCCCCCAGCACCAGCGCGCCCAGGCCGAGGAAGTACAAGGCCATCACCGCGTGGGTGAGCAGCAGCCCCGCCACCGACAGGGGAAGGAGCCAGGACAGCCGCTCGCGCGACAGCGTCCACCAGGCCCCGGTGAGCACGAGCGGGTACCAGACGAACGTCCAGGACTCCTCGAGCGCGCCGATGACGAACACACTCACGAAGCGGTACGGCAGGGAGACGTAGAGGACGGCCGCCATGAGGGCGAGCCACCGTCTGCCGGTGAGGGCCATGCCCATGCCGTACATGGCCCACCCGGAGAGCAGCACCGCCAGCAGGAAGGACACGTTGACGCCCACCACCATGTCGCCAAGCGACAGGCCCAGGAAGGCGGACAGCCAGTACGCGAGCGGTGGGTGGAAGAAGGGGAACGCGGAGCCTCCTCCCGCCACGGCGTCCGGGAACACCCGCGGAGGGAAGTGCCCGGCGGCGAGCTCCACGGCGTATTGCTGGACGCGCAGATACAGCCAGAAGGTCTCCCAGCTCTGGAAGGCCAGGTCCGAGAGCACCTCGTGGAAGAGGTAGAGCACCAGGAGGAGGATCAACGCGGCGGCGCCCCCATGCGCGGCGAGTGCCCGCCAGCGCGCATGCGGAGGGGAGGCCGGAGGGGTCGTCGTCGGGATGCTCATCCAGCGTCCATCTTTTCAATGGGGCCGGTCCGGGTCCAGCAAGCGAGCGAGCATCTCCGGCCCGTCCGTCAGGACGCGTGGACCCCGGGCCGCGCGGGCTCCGCGGGAGGAGGCGGCGGCCTGGGGTCGATCTCCAGGGCATCCACGTAGCACCAGCCCCAGTGCTCACCGGGCTCGAAGGAGCGCATGAGCGGGTGCCCCGTGGCCTCGTAGTGCTTCATGGCGTGCCGGCCGAAGGACGCGTCGCAGCAGCCCACGTGGCCGCACGTCAGGCACATCCGCAGGTTGTGCCAGCGCAGGTGCAGCGCCAGGCAGGCCTCGCAGCCCGACGTCCGGGGCAACACGTCGTGGCGGAGCTGCTCCAGGTGCGAGCACGTGGTGGCCGTGCCCCGCCGCAGCCCGCCCATCGTCCCCAGCATGCGCCGGGGCCCGGAGACGGGGCCGTGCTCGGGGACGCCCTCGTGGCGCAACCCGGCCAGCAGCGTGTTCATGGCCTCCTCCGCCACCCCGCCCGCGTGCAGCACCCGCGTCACCGCCTCCAGCGCCGTCTCGAACTCGCCGGCCACGATGTCGTTCGCGCCCCGCTCGTGCAGGTCTCCGATGTCCCGCAGCCGGGGCACCTTCACCAGGATGGGCACGTCCGGGGACAGCCTCCGCGCGGCCGACACCGCCCGCTGCGAGCCCTCGGGGTCACTGATGAGCAGCACCAGCGCCCGCGCCCGGTGGATGCCCGCGCGCTCCAATATCTCCGGGCTGGTGATGTCGCCGTAGTACATGACCTCGCCGCGCCGCCGCGCCTCGGCCACCACGTGGGGATCCAACTCGATGACCACGTGGGGCAGGTTGCTGGCGCGCAAGGCCCGCACCACCATGCGCCCGGCGGTGCCCAGCCCCGCGACGATGAAGTGCTGGGAGAGCGCCTCGTGCTCGGGCTCCAGCCGGTGCGGCCCATGCGCGCCGAACAGCGCCTCCAGGGGCCGCAGGTGCGCCACGCCCGCCGCCAGCCGGGGCGCGAAGCTCAACGCCACCGGCGTCACCGCCATGGTGAGGACGCTCATGCACACGAAGAGGCTCCGCTCCTCCATGCTGAGCAGCCCCTCCCGCAGCCCCGCGTTGGCCAGCACGAAGGAGAACTCGCCAATCTGCGCCAGCCCCACGCCCGCCAGCACCGCCACCCGCACGGGGAAGCGCATCACCAGGGCCCCCACCCCGCCGAGCACCGACTTGCCCACCAGCACCCCCACCAGCAGCGCCGCCACCAGCACCGGGTGCTCCACGATGACGTGCACGTCGAAGAGCATGCCGATGGAGATGAAGAAGAGGCTGGCGAACGTCTCGCGCAGCGGCAGCACGTCCGCCAGCGCCTGGGTGCCATAGTCGCTGTCCGCCAGCGCCACCCCGGCCATGAAGGCCCCCAGCGACAGGGACAGCCCCGCCAGCGAGGACAGCCAGGCCACGCCCGCGCCCAGCCCCAGCACCGCCAGCAGGAAGAGCTCGCGCCGCCGCGTGCCCGCCACCGCCTCGAGCAGCGGCGGCACCGCCACCCGTCCGAGCACCAGCGTCGCCACCACCAGCAGCGCCGCCCGGGCCAGCACCCAGGCGATGGACGCCGCGCCCACCTCCCGCCCCGCCAGCAGCGGAATGGCGAGCATCATCGGCACCACGCACAAGTCTTGAAAGATGAGCGCCCCGACGATGAGGCGCCCGTGGGGCGCGTCCGTCTCCTGCCGCTCGCCGAGCGCCCGCAGCACGATGGCCGTGCTGGAGAGCGCCACCAGGAAGCCGAAGAAGACGCCCTTGCGCGCGGAGAAACCCAGCACGGCGGCCACCGCCACCACGGCCACCAGGGTGAGCACCACCTGGAGGCCTCCTCCCAGGGTGAGCACCTTCCACAGCCGCCTCAGCCGCTCGAGCGAGAACTCCAGCCCGATGCCGAAGAGCAGCAGCGCCACGCCGAGGTCCGCCAGTGCCTCCAGCCGCCAGGTGTCGCCCACCCAGCCGAGGCCACTCGGGCCGATGAGCGCACCCGCGGCGATGAGGCCGGCGATGGTGGGAAGTCGCAACCGGCTGAGCGCCAGGACCACCACCACCGCCACCCCGAAAACAACGACCAATTCCTGAAGCAGCTCGGGAGCCTGCATGGGGCGCCTCCCCACGCCTCAGACTCCCGTAACGGCCTCAGCGCTGGAAGTCCACGCCCACGCCCAGGCCCGCCGTGAAGCCGTGGCGCAGGTGGCCTTCCGCCTGCGGGAAGTGCTCCCGGCCCGCCGTGACGAGCCCGTACACCGCGGGCAGGAAGCGGTGGCGCACCTCGAGCGCCGCCGAGTAGCGCGGGTGCATCATCAGGTCCGTGAGGATGACGCGCAGCTCGGCCACCGTCTTGCCGCCCGGCAGGTGCGCCTGGAGCACGGCGTCCGCGTCGATGCGGCCCGTGCTGACGAAGTATTCCCCGGACGCGCTCGCCGTCAGCTCCAGGTCCTCCGGCCCGCCCGGGCTCACCGAGGCCGCGAACTCGCCGTAGCCGGAGAACGTCCCCGGCAGCAGCTCCTCGGCCAGCGGCTGCTCGCTCAGGCCCACGCCGGAGAAACGCGCGAACTCGTAGCCCGCGCCGAAGAAGCCGAAGCGGAAGCGGCCGCCCTGGCGCCGCGCCTCCAACCGGCCGGTGAGGTCCACCGCCGCGTTGGGCTGGCCGCGCACCACCACGCCCAAGGCCACGCCGTAGTCCGGAATCGACTCGATGAGCGTGTCCGCCCGGGCCCCCGCCGCCGCCTGCAGCCACAGCTGCACCTTGTCGTTCTTCAGCACGCCCGCCTGGAAGCCCACGCTCGCCGCGGACAGCGGTGGCGTCGTGCCGCCCGCCTGGCCGAAGTCATGCGCCGCGTCCACCGACAGCAGGAAGCGGTCGAAGGCCGTGCCCTGGTCGCTCAGCACGCGGCCCAGGTCCAACCGCACCTCGGCGGCGAAGAGGCGCAGGGCCAGCACGTCGCTCGCGAAGAGCTCCACCCGCGTGGGCCCGAGGTACGCCACGGCGTTGCCGCCCGCCGGGTGGTAGTCCGGCGAGAGGCGGTTGTGGTAGCGGTTCACCAGCCAGCCCCCGCCGAGCGAGTACGTGGAGAAGCCGCCCGCGCGCAGCTGCACGCGCCCATCGTCCCGGCCGATGCGCAGGTTGCGCAGAATCTGGGCGAAGTCGCTGCGCTCGTCCCAGTCCTGGCGCCGCAGTCGGCCGCCATGGTCCTGCTCCAGCTGCTGGGGCGCTTGGTCCAGGAAGCGCAGGCGCAGGGGCGCGCCCAGCTCGAACTCGAACTCATCGCCGCCCTTCACGCCCAGGCGCGGAAAGGCGACAGCGAAACCGTCCATCTGGTTGGCACCCGTGCCCGAGGGCAGGGCCAGTCCACCCACCTCGAGCGCGGCCTGGAATTGAATGCCATCATCCGCGGACGCGGCGGGATTTTCGACGAAGGCCCTGGGGGCCTGATGGAGCACGGAGGCAAGAACGAGGGCACCAATCATGGCGCGTCACTCTACCGCGCTTCACGGCCGGTGCCCGGTGACAGCACGTCGAAGGCGTACACGGCTCGCCCTCTCGGAAATCAAGCAAGCGGCCCGCGTCCTCCCACCCCAGCCCCGACCCGCTCCACGCCCTGGCTCGCCCCGCTCCATCCCTGGACGCGGGCCGCTGCCCGAAACCCGCGCTCAACCCACGAAGACGATCTGCTTGCCCGTCGCCTCGGTCATGGCCCGCGACGACACCAGCTTCACGGCCGCCGTCGTCTCACCCGCCACATCGAAGGCCGCGGCGATCAAATCCCCCAGCGTCACCTGCACCTTGCGCACCGGCCGGCTCGCCTTGGCCACCGCACGCCCCGCCGTCCCCTTCACCCGACGCGCCACCTTCGCCACCTGTCCACCCCGCTGGGTCTTCGCCATGGATCGCCCTTCCCTCTGGTCTGGGTTGCCTGTCTCGTTGCCGACGCCCCACGCCGCCGCCCGACGTGAAACCCTTGGAGCAACCCGCGTGCCTATGCATAACCCCCTGGAATCACTGGACTCCCACAAGGTGAGAGGGCCGCGAGCCCCCCGTCCGGGACTGGCATTTCTACAAAAGGGGGGGTGGAGCACCCTGGAACGAATGACCGGAACCGACACCCGCGGAGACGCACGCACCTCTTTCACGCGGTGCACACCGCCTCTATCGAGAAGACGACGCGAGCGCGCGGCCCCGAGGGGGACCCCCCTGCCCTCCCCGCCGGGAATGGCGTCTACTCGTGGCCCCCCAGTCGTTTCAGACGAAGTCCTCCTCGGGAGCCAGCCAGCATGAACAACCGCGTCATTCCCCCAGAAGTCCAGGTGTTGGGCCAGTCCATCATGGCGATGGTCGGAGGAATGGAGCTGCTCAAGTCCAGGGCGATGAAGATCCTCGCGGAGAACGGCATTGCCGCGCTGGAGCCGCAGGGGTGGTACCCCATGCGCAACGCGCTGACGGCCATCGGAAGCATCGAGCAGAAGATTGGCCCGGTGACGATGCGGGCGGTGGGCCGGAAGGTGCCGGAGCACGCGAAGTTCCCGCCGGAGATCCGCACGCTGGAGCAGGCGCTGGGCTCGCTGAACGTGGCCTACCAGATGAACCACCGGGGCCAGCAGAACGGCAACATCGGCGGCTACCGCTTCGAGACGGCGCCGCACGGCGGGCGGATGATTTGCGACAACCCCTACCCGTGCAACTTCGACCACGGAATCATCGAGGCGCTGTGCGAGCGCTTCCGGCCGAAGGACGCGATGTGGGTGCGCGTGGAGCACGCGCCGCTGGGGTGCCGCCAGAAGGGCGGCATGGACTGCACCTACCTCATCAGTTGGTGAGGGGGACTACTTCGCGGGCGGCGCGGTGAGCACGAGGATGAGCTCACCGCCCACGTGCTTGCCGGCGCGCTGGTAGACGGCGCCCTCGCGGCCCAGCTCCACGTCCACGGCGGACAGCTGGGGCACGTCCACGCGCAGGGTGGCGGTGTCGCCCTGCATGCGCAGCAGCTTGAGCGAGGCGTTGACGCCGTTGGGCAGCTTCACCTCGGTGGGCTCCTTGCTGCTCACCTCGATGGACTGCTGGGACAGGCGCTTGAAGGAGGTGAAGTTGAAGTTCTGACGCTGGAACGTCTCCTTCATCTTCTGGAGCTGGGGCGGACTCACCTCGGAGCCATTGCGCGAGACGAGCACCACCTCCACCTCCACCTTGAGCTTCTGCTCCTGGGCGAGCGCGGCGCCTGGCAGGAGGAACAGCCCCAGCAGGGCCAGCGCCAGCAGGGCCCCCGGCATGCGCGTCGTCATCCTCATAGCTCTCCTCCCTTGGGGGGCTGGGGCTTGGCCGGGCCCTTCTTCAGCGGCTCGCCGTCCAGCTCGTCGTGCTCGTCCGGCGGGGTGCCGGCCTTGGGCTCGGTGGCCGAGCCATCGTGCGCCGGAGCCGTGTCCTGGTCCACCACCCAGATGATGGTGTTGCCATCATCGGACTCGAGCACCACCGGGGCCACCTTGGCCCCCTCGGAGGCCCGGACGGCGCGCACGCGCATGCGGTCCGCGCCGTAGCCCAGGGGGGCGTCGTTCTGGTTCATCACCAGGGGAATCACCACCAGGGCGAGCACCGCGGCGGTGGCCAGCGAGGAGACCATGGCGGTGCGGTGGTAGAGGAACATCTCGGAGAGCGAGATGCGCAGCCGCTCCAGGAGGGGAGGACGCTCGGGCGTCACCCGGGCCATGACGCGCTGGGTGAAGTCCTTGAAGTCCACCTCGTCCACGGCCATTTCGAGGCCCACCCGGAGCAGGGCGGACTCGGCACGCAGGTCGGCGGCGCGGCCGGCGCAGTCGCGGCAGGCGCCCAGGTGGCGCTCCACGTTGACGCGGTCAGCGGGGGACAGCTCCCCATCGATGTAGGGGGACAGCAGTGGGACGAAGCGCTCGCACGCGGGATTTCCGGCCATGTTCCTCACCCGGCGTAATGGGGGACGTGCGGGTTGGACGGGAGCGGGGCACCGATATTCCAGCCCCTTTCACTCACTGCCCACTCCGCTCTTCGCCTCGTCCAACTCCAGGTATTCACTGAGGATTTTCTGCACCTTGGCCCGGGCGTGGAAGAGGCGGCTCATCACCGTGCCCTTGGGAATGTCGAGCGTGCGGGAGAGGTCCTCGTAGGACATGCCCTCGATTTCGCGCAGCAGGAGGATGGCGCGGTGCTTCTCGGGGACGGCGGCGAGGGCCTCTTGAATCTTCTCGGCCAATTCCCGGCGCAGGGCGCTCTTCTGGGGGTTGGTGCCCAGGCGGCTGCCGAGCGCGCCGATGCGGGCCTCGGACAAGTCGTTGGCGACGGACTCGTCGAACTCCTCGGTCTCGCCGCCGGAGGCACCTTTGCGGCGCATCACGTCGATGCAGATGTTGACGGTGATGCGGTAGAGCCAGGTGTAGAAGGAGGAGTCGCCCTTGAAGTGGTCGAGGTACTTGTAGACCTTGACGAACGCCTCCTGGGAGACGTCCATCGCCTCTTCCTTGTCCTTCAGCATGCCCAGCGCGACGGCATACACCTTGCGTTGGTAACGCTCGACGAGGAGCTTGAAGGCGCGCTGGTCTCCGCCGCGGACGCGCTTGACGAGAGTGAGATCGTCGGTAGCCAAGGGTGCGCCACCCTAGCATGAGCGCCCCGGCGCCCAAGCAATAGTGCGAGGGGCGGCCGTTCACCGGTGGGCGGCCGTCGCGGCGGATGGGCACGGTGTTGGACACCCGGGCCGCGCGCGCTCGGGGACACCCCGAAACCGTGAATCGCCAACCTTCGTCCCCCCGGCCGCGCTTCAGGTGTAGACGTCTACGCCTGGGGTATAGGTCCCCAAACCACATCAAGTGTAGACGTCTACACCTGGGCGGAGGTGCCTCCCGTTTCCGGATCGGAGCGCGTGAGAGGTCCGGACACCGTCCTGGCCAACCCCCGTGCCGGATGTGGCGCCACGGGAGGAGGCGACGGGTCATGTTAGCCTCCGGACTTCGGAGGTAACCCCAGTGAAGAGAGCGTGGGTGTACAGACTGCCCGAGCCCGGGGAGCGGGTGGGCCAGTACCGGGTGGTGGGCCCGCTGGGCCAGGGCGGCCAGGGCCACGTGTTCCTGGCCGAGTGGGAGGGCCGCTCCTATGTCCTCAAGTTCTTCCGCTCCCTGCCGGTGAGCCACTCGGGGGAGTTGGAGCTCGACATCCTGCGCCACCTGGAGCACCCCAACGTGGTGCGGGTGCTGGGCCATGGGCGCTGGCCCACCCCGGAGGAGGGCTACTTCTACCTCGTCATGGAGTACGTGCCGGGGCGGACGCTGCTGGGCCATGCGCTGGAGCACAACCCCTCGGCGCGCACGGGTGCCACGCTGATGTGGGAGGCGGCACGGGCGCTCGCGGTGGTGCACCGCCAGGGCGTGCTGCACAGAGACATCAAGCCGCACAACCTGCTGGTGAGGGAAGCGGACGGCAAGCCGGTGTGGGTGGACTTCGGAGTGGGCCACCTGGAGGGCCGCGCCACGCTGCCGCGCATGAGGCGGCTGCCGCCGGGGACGCCCGAGTACACCAGCCCCGAGGCGTACCGCTTCCTCCAGGAGCACCCGGAGGAGGAGGCGCGCTACCAGCCGGGCGTGTCCGACGAGGTGTGGGCCTTCGGCGTCACGCTGTACGAGTTGCTGACGGACAGGCTGCCCTTCGGCTCGCGCCTGGGCAACCCGCGCATGGTGGAGGACATCCGCACCCGCGCGCCGCTGGCGCCGCAGGAGCGCAACCCGCGGGTGCCGGTGGCCCTCAATCAGGTGTGCCTGCGCCTGCTGGAGAAGGAGCCCGGGCAGAGGCTGGCGGACATGGACGCGGTGGCCGGGGCGCTGGAGGAGGCGCTGGCGGGGGCGGGGGCGGACTGGGACATGCCGCTGATGGACCCCGACGCCCCGGAGGTGCGCACCACGGAGGAGATACCCGGCCAGGTGGTGGACCGCGACTCGTGGGAGCGCGTCCACCAGCAGATGAAGGCGGTGATGCCCCGGCGCGGGCGGGTGCGCAAGGCCCGGCAGGAGCCGCCGCCTGCGCCGGTGGCACCCGCCGCCGCCGTGGCCGCGCTGGAAGAGGCGCCGGCCGGGAGCTTCGAGGCGCTGGCGGAAGCAGTGGAGATGCGGCTGTATGAGCCGCCCCGGCCCGTGTCGGCGCACGAGGCCGTTGCCGCCCCCGGGCCCGCCCCCATAGCCAGACACGGCGCCGGAGCCGGGCACGGCGCGGTGGTGGAGTGGCCCCCCGCGCGGAGGCCGGGCCGAGGGCGGCCCGTTGGCGCCGCGGCAGCGGCCGTGGCCCTGCTGCTGGTGCTGGCGGGCACCTGGGCGCTGCACTCCCGCCTGGAGTCCGGGGGCGAGCGTCCGTTGGCAGCGGCTGCACCGGAGGTACCGTCACCTGCCGGGTGGTGGGCGGCGCTCCCGACACCTCACCCCGGGCTTGTCCGCGAAGTGGCGGCACCGGACGAGCCGTCCGAAGCTGGCGGGGGCGCGGTCGCCTCCCGTGGCGATTCCCCCGTGCCCACCTCCGCCCCCATGTCCCGCGAGAACGACACCCGCTCGAAGAAGAAGCCCGCCCCCAGGCCGCAGCCTCAGGCCTCGGATTGTGTCCCCGCCCGCCAGGAGCTGTGTCTGGTGGGCCTCTGCACCGTGTTGCTCACCGGCTGCACCAGCACCCCGCAGGTGGTGCGCCCCCCGCCCCGGCCCGCCGACTGCCCTCCGGGTGCCGTGAAGACGATGGAGGAGCTGGACATCCGCATCGGCGACACTGCCACTGCGGACTTCCCCGACGAGGGCCGCGTGAAGCCCGTCACCGTGCGCGAGTCCACGCCGGTGAAGGTCTACTTCGGACGTGACTCCACCTATCAGGGGCCGTTGCGCGTTGGCGAGCTCACCGGGCGGCTCTACTTCGGGCCGGAGCGCGTGTACGGCCGCTTCACCCAGGCCCGGGACCTGAGCACCGGCAAGACGTACCCGGTGTGCCTGGAGCTGATTGGAGAGGACACCCGGTGGGGGCAACCACCGGGCGTGGACAGGAAGGATGTCGGCGGCCCGGCTGACGCCGCCGTCGTCTTCTCCGTCCAGGGCGTCCGGGCGGTGGAGCGCTTCGAGTAGGCGCGGGCGGCACGGGGGCTGGGAGGTGTGGTAGAGGCCAACGCCTCCCGTCACCCCGCCCCGCCTTCCCCTGGAGGTTGACTCCCGTGCCCCTCGCGTCCCCCGTGGGCCTGCTCGCGCTGGCCCTCCTCTCGCCCCTGCCCCAGGCCTCCACGCCGTCCCCCGCGGACGTGTGTGAGACGGCGAGCCCCCAACTCGTACTGCCGGCCGAGCCCTCCGCGACGCCGCCCGTGGTGTGCATCAGCCCGGGCCTGTCCCTCACGCTCCGCTTCGACACGCCGCTCCAGCCCGGGTCCGTGCGGCTCCAGGCGCCGGAGCGCTTCGAGGAGGTGAACCCCGGGCAGAAGACGCTCACGCTGGTGCCTCCGGAGAACCTGGCGGCCGGGGAGCGCTTCCCTCTGGAGGTGTGCTTCGCGGACGGAACCGCCCCCGCATGCGCCCGCTTCCTGCTGCTGGCCCACCCGGCGCTGGGCCTGTCGCAGCTGAAGGTGTTCCGCCAGCCCCGCCCGCTGGTGTCCTTCCAGGAGGGGGAGAAGGCCGCCCAGGCCGAAACCCGGCAGTGCCAGGAGGAGGTGCGCCAGCTGCGCGCCGAGCGCGGTGTCCCCGAGGGACTCAGGGGCGTGCTGGCCTCTGAGCTGCTGGGAAAGAAGGGCATTGCTTCCAAGACCCTGACAGACAGCGTCACCGAAGCGAAGGGCAACGCCCTGGGCTTGCGCCAGGCCCACAGCTACCGCGCCAAGGACCGGGTGGCGGTGGAGGTGTGGCTGGACAATCCCGGCACGCTGCCCTGGACGGCGGCGGGCGCGGTGCTGCGCGGCCCCAAGGGCGAGGTGTTGAAGCCGCTGCCCCTCTGGCAATCCGTCCCCTCAACCGACCCCGGTACCCAGGGGCAAATCCGGGTGGTGGTGGAGGTGCTGGCCTCGGAGAAGGAGGCCCGGGGCACGTACACCCTCACGCTCTGGGACGCCGAGCAGCAGCGCACCGTCACCCTGGGCCACATCACCTTTCCATGACGAGAAGGGCGGGCGAGTCATTTCTCGTTCCCACTCGAGCACCGCCCCCCCTGTCTGGTTGGCTGTCTCGCATCCTATCCTTCAGGGTTGTTTCACCTGGGGGAAAGGCGCGACACATGGAGAAGCACCGCGATTCTGGGGTGGGGACGGGCGCGGTGACACGAGGAGCGGCACGGCCAGCACTCCGGCGAGGCCGGCCAGGGCGGGAGGCCGGTGCGCTGGCGCTCCTTGTCCTCGTTCAGCAGGCGGCGTGCGCGGCGGAAAAGCGCCTCCAGGCCCTCCTGCTCGCGAGCTGCCTCGTCACCAGCATGGGCGCGGCCGGCGAAGAGCCGAGACGAGAGCGGGTGCTCCTCTCGGTCAAGGCGCAGGCGCGAGCCAGAACCCATGGCCCCCGCGTGGAAGAGTGGAGGGGGGACGTGCTCTCCCTCCGGGTGATGGACCCGGGGACCCTCGTGGTGGAGGCAGGCGATGAAGTCATCGCCGCGGGCGAGCTGCTCTGGGGCGAGAGCATGCGGCTGCGGGTGGAGCCACGCAGGGGCTACCCGCCCGCGCCATTGCCCCGGCTGGTGAGTCCCGAGCCGGGCCGGGAAGAGGTGGAGGTGGACGTCCCGGAGGGCGTGGGCGCCGGAGGGGTGCTCACGCTCACCTATGACTGGGGCCGCCAGGACACGCCCGCCCTGGAGCGCACCTGGCGCCTCCCCCCCATGGAGGAGATTCCACCCGAGTGGCTCGAGGACGAGCGGGTCGAGACGGAGGGCACGCCGGAGGACGAGGCGGACAGCGCGCTGGCGTTCCTCTCACCCCAGCAGGCCCCGCTCCCCGTCCAGGTGGACCCGGAGCGTCCGGAGGTGCTCTGGGTTCCCGCGTACGCCTCCCGGGAGGAGCTCGCCTCGCGGCTCTTCGGGGATGCGGCCGCGGTGGGCGCCTTCGACTTCGAGCCCCGCCCGGCGCCCCCCGGCGTGGAAGGCGAGCCACGCCAGTGTGTGCGCGTGCGCGAGCCACCCGCCTTGCGGCCCGAGCTCCTGGCCCAGGTGCGCGGCGCCCTGGACGAGCGGCTGAAAACGGACAACACGTGG
>NZ_DBNGVP010000010.1:0-4154 GCF_057119385.1 Archangium sp.
CCACGTGTTGTCCGTTTTCAGCCGCTCGTCCAGGGCGCCGCGCACCTGGGCCAGGAGCTCGGGCCGCAAGGCGGGTGGCTCGCGCACGCGCACACACTGGCGTGGCTCGCCTTCCACGCCGGGGGGCACCGGGCGGGGCTCGAAGTCGAAGGCGCCTGCCGCGGCCGCATCCCCGAAGAGCCGCGAGGCGAGCTCCTCCCGGGAGGCGTACGCGGGAACCCAGAGCAACTCCGGACGCTCCGGGTCCACCTGGACGGGGAGCGGGGCCAACTGGGGTGAGAGGAAGGCCAGCGCGCTGTCCCCCTCGTCCTCTGGCGTGCCCTCCGTCTCGACCCGCTCGTCCTCGAGCCACTCGGGTGGAATCTCCTCCATGGGGGGGAGGCGCCAGGTGCGCTCCAGGGCGGGTGTGTCCTGGCGGCCCCAGTCATAGGTGAGCGTGAGCACCCCTCCGGCACCCATGCCCTCCGGGACGTCCACCTCCACCTCTTCCCGGCCCGGCTCGGGACTCACCAGCCGGGGCAACGGCGCGGGCGGGGAGCCCCTGCGTGGCTCCACCCGCAGCCGCATGCTCTCGCCCCAGAGGAGCTCGCCCGCGGCGATGACTTCATCGCCTGCCTCCACCACGAGGGTGCCCGGGTCCATCACCCGGAGGGAGAGCACGTCTCCCCTCCACTCTTCCACGCGGGGGCCAGAGGTTCTGGCTCGCGCCTGCGCCTTGACCGAGAGGATCACCCGCTCTCGTCTCAACTCTTCGCCGGCCGCGCCCATGCTGGTGACGAGGCAGCTCGCGAGCAGGAGGGCCTGGAAGCTCTTCTCCGCCGCGCACGCCGCCCGCTGAACGAGGACACGTAGCGCCAGCGCACCGGCCTCCCGCCTTGGCCGGCCTCGCCGGAACGCTCCTCGTGTCACCGCGCCCGTCCCCACCTCAGAACCGCGGTGCTTCTCCATGTGTCGCGCCTTTCCCCCAGGTGAAACAACCCTGAAGGATAGGATGCGGGACAGCCAACCAGACAGGGGGGGCGGTGCTCGATCGGTAACGAGAAACAACCCACCCCCTCTCCCGTGTTGACCGAGGTGCTCACGAGCATGGCCACCGCGTGGGACCCCGACTTCGCCATGGCGAGTTCCTCGGAGAGGGTGGCGCTCATGGAGAAGGGTGAGCTCGAAGTACGGGGTTGGGCTGGCTGCTCGTGCTCTCCCCCGAGCCCATGACGGCCAGCAACCCCGGGCACGTGGCGCTCACCGCCCGCGTGCGGGAACTGCTCGACCGGGCAGGGCTCATCGAGCGTCCAGCGCCCGGACCCGCCAGCGAGCGACACGAGCGGATGCTCGGTCAGGACCGCGAACCGTGGTCCTCCGCGGAAAGCGGTGAGGCACACCCGCTTGCCTGCGTCAGGGGAAGGTGACATTCCCCAGGATGATGGTGCGTTTCTGCTCCGCGTCCCAGAGCGTGAGGGTGTACGTGCCCCGCCCCTCCTCCCCCGAGGCCAGCACCTCCACCACCACGCGGAATGTCCCCTGGGCACCGGGGTCGGTTGAGGGGACGGACTGCCAGAGCGGCAGTGGCTTCAACACCTCGCCCTTGGGGCCGCGCAGCACCGCGCCCGCCGCCGTCCAGGGCAACGTACCGGGATTCGTGAACTTCAGTTCCACCGCCACCCGGCCCTCGGCGCGGTAGCTGCGGGCTTTGTGAAGGCGCAGGGCGTTGCCCTTCGCTTCGGTGACGAGCTCTCTCAGGTCCTTGGAAGCAATGCCCCCCTCTCCCAGCAGCCCCGAGGCGAGCGCGCCCCGGAGTCCCTCGGGGGCGCCGCGCTCGGCGCGCAGCTGGCGCACCTCCTCCTGGCACTGCCGCGTCTCGGCCTGGGCTGTCTTCTCCCCCTCCTGGAAGGACACCAGCGTGCGGGGCTGGCGAAACACCTTCACCTGAGACAAACCCAGCGCCGGGTGGGCCAGCAGGAGGAAGCGGGCGCACCCGGGAGCGGCACCGTCCGCGAAGCACACCTCCAACTGGAAACGCTCCCCGGCCGCCAGGTTCTCCGGAGGCACCAGCGTGAGCGTCTTCTGCCCGGGGTTCACCTCCTCGAAGCGCTCCGGCTCCTGAATCCGCACGGACCCGGGCTGGAGCGGCGTGTCGAAGCGGAGCGTGAGAGACAGGCCCGGGCTGATGCACACCGTGGGCGGCGTCGTGGAGGACTCGGCCGACAGCACGAGCTGGGGGCTCGCCGCCTCACACGCGTCCGCCGGGGATGGCGTGGAGGCCGGGGGGATGGGGGCGAGGAGGGCCAGCGCGAGCAGGCCCACGGGGGACACGAGGGGCACGGGGAGTCAACCTCCGGGGGAAGGCGGGGCGTGGTGACGCGAGGCGTTGGCCTCTACCACACCTCCTGGCCCCTGTGCCGCCCGTGCCTACTCGAAGCGCCGCACTGCCCGGACGGACTGGCTGGAGAAGACGACGGCGGCGTCAGCGGGGCCGCCGACGTCCTTCCTCTCCACGCCCGGGGGTTCCCCCCACCGGACGCCGTCCTCAATCAGCTCCAGGCACACCGGGTACGTCTTGCCGGTGCTCAGGTCCCGGGCCTGGGTGAAGCGGCCGTACACGCGCTCGGGCCCGAGGTAGAGCCGCCCGGTGAGCTCGCCCACGTGCAATGCCCCCGGGAATTTGGGCTGGTCGCCGAATTGGACTGTCATCGGAGTGGACTCGCGCACGGTGACGCGCTGGGCAGATCCACCGGCGGGTACGGGGAACAGTGCATCTCCGGTGTTGCTGATGCGGATACCCAGCTCCTCCATCGTCTTCACGGCACCGGGCGGGCAGTCGGCGGGCCGGGGCGGGGAATCCTGACGCACGGGGGGCACCTGCAGCGGCGTGCCGGCACAGGCCTGCAGGGCCAGCCCGGTGAGTCCGGCACAGGTGCTGCGCGCCAGGGAGCGGAGTTTCTTCTGCGGCGTCTTCACGGCAGGGGTGTCCTCGGAGGGCGCCGCGGGGGGCGCGGCGGCCACGGGGGTGGAGTCCGCGGGGGGCGGCGCCATGGCCGCGTCAGCTTCGGGCGGCTTGTGGGGGGGCGCCACTTCACCACCGTTGCCACCCCTCCACGTCGGCTGTGCCCAGGGCGGCTCCCAGGAGACAGGGCCTTGGGAGGACACGGGCACCGGGCGCGCGGGCACCCAGCGGCGCAGCAGTTGCTCGGCACCCAGGCCCGTCAGCACCAACACGCCCAGCACCAGCGCCGCCTTGAGCAGCGCGGCCAGCACGTCCGTGGGGCGCACCACGGCGGCCGGCCAGTCCAGCGGCACGGGGGTGGACGAGGGCCGCACCGGCCCGGGCGGAGGCTCCGGGGCCGCGGCCGGTACGGGCGCGGGCCGCTTGCCCCGCCGGGGCTTCTCCTCCACCCAGCGCCGCACCCAGTCCGGCTCGTCCCCCGCGTCCGCCACCGGCTCGCCGCTGTCCTTCTCCCCCCACGCGGGGAACAGGGGCGCGTCCCAGGCCACGTCCGCCTCGGCCTCCTTCAGCACCGCCTCCAGCGCCTGGCTCAGCGCCTCGGCGCTCGCCAGCCGCCGTCCGGGCTCCTTCTCCAACAGCCTCATGCACAGCGCGCTCAGCGCCCGCGGTACCCGCTCGTTCAGCGCATGGGGCGCCACCGGCTGGTAGGAGAGTATCTGCGCCAGCATCAGCGGCTCCGCGTCGTCAATGGGGTAGCCGTCCGTCAGCAGCGCGTAGAGGCTGACGCCCAGGGCGTACATCTCGTCGGCCGGGCTGTAGTCGTAGCGCTCCCCGGGTTGGCGGTTGTCGCGCAGCAAGAAGGCCACCGCCTCGGGGCTGCGGTGGTGCAGGTCGCCCGGGGCCAGGGCGCCCCGGGTGACGCGGGGCGCCCCCGGCATGCTGCCCGCCCCGAAGTCCACCAGCACCGGCTCCCCGTCCGCCGCGCGCACCAGCACGTTGTCCTCCTTCAAATCGCGGTGCAGCACGCCCCGGGCGTGAATGGCCGCCAGGGCGCGCGCCAGCTTGAGCAGCACCCGGGCCACGGCGCGCGCCGAGGGGTTGTCCTCCTGCGCCCAGCGGTGCAGCGGGCGGCCCTCCACGTACTCCATGACGAGTACCAGGAATTCGGGCCTGTCCTCCGGCCACTTCAGGTGGCCCACCAGCTTCACCACGT